>NZ_BDUF01000084.1:0-29123 GCF_002335525.1 Effusibacillus lacus | reverse complement strand
GATACACTCGGCTGATGCCTATTGCAACGAGCACCAGGCAGGTAAGAACCGGGACATGCCAGGCCCTTCGATATTGTCCTTTCAGACTTACCCAGATCAAGTATCCGATCATTCCATAAAAAGCGGTTGAGATGGAGGCGTGTCCGCTGGGAAAACTGTAACCCGTTGCTTCCACCAGATGCTGAAGGGCTGGCCGGGGCCGGGCGAACATCTCTTTCATCAGGTTGTTCAAGAGCCAACTGCCAAGCAAACTGATGAACAGAATCAACGCTTCCCAGAATCGGCTCGTCAATAACAGAAAGCCGACTACCAGTACGAGTACGCAAACATAAATCAGTGTGGAACCCAGTTGGGTTATCACAAGCATCAAATCGGTGAGTATCTCGCTTTGCCACATTTGGACAGTTTCGCCTGCCAATTTGTCGAAGGCCTGAAATTCACGCTCGATCAAATCACGGATTGCCATGTAGTGTATACCACCCCTTTAAAGTCTTTTATGTATTCGAGGAAAGAGCGGTGATTCCTGCCAATAAGTTGGAATAACACAATAAAAAGGCCCTTGCGAAGTGCTTTCTGCACAACACAAGAGCCTCAGATGCTTGCCGGAGTGTTATTTTACAATCAACACCGGGCACGGAGCATGATGCAGGACTTTGTGACTGACACTGCCGAGAACCAGCTCGCCGAAGGTTCCCAAGCCACGGCTGCCCATTATGATCAGGTCGCATTGCTGATGCTTGGCAAACAGGCAGATCTCCCTGGCTGCGTCACCGGTTTCCACCAGTTCTTCAACCGGAATTCCTTTTGCCTGCAGCTTCTCGGCAGCCTCCTTCAACACCTCTTCCCCTTCCCGCTGCACAACCGCTTCCAGGTCAATGTCCAGATTGATCATTTCCGGTCCCAAATGAAGTGTGGGGGCCACATTCAATAGAGTCACCCGGCTGTCCTTTTCCCGTCCCTCAACAAGTGAAATGGCTGCATCGACCGCTTTCTTTGAATGATCAGACCCGTCATACGGCAACAGAATCTTTTTGTACATGAAGATCCCCTCCCAAATGGTTCTGCTTCTACTTTACCTCTCACAACCATTTATTACCTATCGGGGGATTCCCTGAACCACTGTCGGAAACTCCCTGAACCGGAAGAGGAATGTGGCAGAAAATTGTCAATTCAAAGTCTTTCCTCTCGGGAGAAAATCTGCAATACTAGTAAAAAGCCAAAGAACACCATAACGGAGAGGGATGAACATGGACTCAAGTCTGAAACTGCAGATTCTGAACCTGCTGGAGGAAAATTCCCGGTTGTCGCATGAAGATATCGCTTCCATGCTGGGAGTGGATCCGGCTGAAGTCACCCGGTGGATCAAGGAAATGGAACAGGACAAAATCATTTTGCGGTACTCCACGGTCATTAACTGGGATAAAGTGGACACGCATAAAGTGACCGCTGTCATTGACGTAAAGGTAACGCCCCAGCGGGAAGTCGGTTTTGACGCCATTGCGGAAAGGATCTACCGATTCCCGGAAGTCAAGTCGGTGTCACTGATGTCAGGCGCTTATGACCTGCAGGTCGTCATCGAGGGCATGCATTTGAAAGAGGTGGCCAACTTCGTGGCAGAAAAACTGTCCACAATTGAGCACGTGAACTCCACCACCACCCATTTCTTGTTGAAAACCTACAAGTCAAACGGTGTCATCTTTGATGATCACGAAGACGACCAGCGGCTGGTGATCACCCCGTGAAGTCCCTCTATGACCGTCTGTCTCCCGTCGTCAGGGACATTCCTCCTTCCGGCATTCGCCGTTTTTTTGACCTGGCCAATCAGATGGAGGATGTCATCTCCCTGGGTGTCGGGGAACCTGACTTTGTAACGCCCTGGCATGTCCGGGAAGCCTGCTTTTACTCGCTGGAACGGGGGTACACTACCTACACGTCCAACAAAGGACTTCCAGAATTGAGAGAAGCAATTGCCGACTATCTTTGCAGTTTCCAGCTTGCCTATGACCCGGAAGAACTTGTGGTCACGGTGGGCGGCAGCGAGGCGATTGACCTTGCCATGCGGACGTTGTTGTGTCCGGGGGACGAAGTGTTGATCCCGGAACCGGCTTATGTTTCCTACAATCCTTGTACCACTCTCGCGGGTGGAGTGCCCGTTGGAGTTCCCACTTTTGCGGAAGACGAGTTCCGATTAACCCCGGAGAACCTGCGGAAACGAATCACCCCGCGCTCCAAGGTCCTGATCCTGTGCTACCCGAGCAACCCGACAGGCGCCGTCATGTCGAAAGCAGATCTCCAAGCGATAGCCGATGTGGTGCTGGAGCACGACCTGTTTGTGATTTCAGATGAGATCTATGCGGAGCTGACCTATGACGGTCATCACGCAAGTATTGCCTCGCTGCCGGGAATGAAGGAAAGAACCGTGCTGATCAGCGGGATGTCCAAAGCATTTGCGATGACCGGATGGCGAATCGGCTATGCGGCCGCTCCCCCGGAAATCCTGAACCTGATGCTGAAGATCCATCAATATACCATTCTCTGCGCTCCGATCATGGGTCAGAAGGCAGCGTTGGAAGCTCTTCGCCACGGTCATGCGGAGAAGGACAAAATGATAGACCGTTACAACCAGCGCCGCCGTATGATCGTAAAGGGATTTCGTGAGATAGGTCTGGCCTGTCACGAACCAAAAGGCGCATTCTACGCATTCCCCGATATTCGTTCGACCGGCTTGAGTTCGGAAGAATTTGCCGAGCGATTGCTTCACCACAGCCGGGTCGCGGTAGTTCCCGGCAACGTATTCGGCCAGGGCGGAGAAGGGTTTGTCCGCTGCTCCTATGCGACTTCCATCGAGCAGATTCAGAAGGCGATTGAACGGATTGGGAATTTTGTGAGAAGCCTGGGAGGGATCAAATGAAACGGGGTTGTTCAAAGGTATAACGGCACTGGGTGCCGTTAATTAAACCCCTCCAGGGGTATAACGGCACCCAGTGCCGTTAATTGAGCCCGTCCAAAGGTATAACGGAATCCGGTGCCGCTAATTGAGCCCGTCCAAAGGTATAACGGCACCCGGTGCCGTTAATTAAACCCCTCCAGGGGTATAACGGCACCCAGTGCCGTTAATTGAGCCCGTCCAAAGGTATAACGGCACCCAGTGCCGTTAATTGAGCCACTCCAGGGGTATAACGGCATCCAGTGCCGTTAATTGAGCCCGTCCAAAGGTATAACGGCACCCGGTGCCGTTATACCATCCGAAACGGGCTGGTACGAAGGAATAACGGCATCCATTGCCGTTATCTCACCCGAAACGGACTGGCACGAAGGAATAACGGCACCCAGTGCCACTATTTCACCCGAAACGGGCTGGCACAAAGGAATAACGGCATCCATTGCCGTTATCTCATCCGAAACGGACTGGCACGAAGGAATAACGGCACCCAGTGCCACTATTTCACCCGAAACGGGCTGATTCAGAGGTATAACGGCACCCAGTGCCGCTATCTTATATAAGATGGCTATCCAAGAACCGGGGGTGTGTTTCCGGTTTTAGGATAGCCTCTATTTTCGTTTGCGGGCAACTCCTTACATTTCAAAAAAATTATCTCTTTCAACCTTGGAAACTCTTAAGGCAAATCGTTTGTACCATACCGTCTTTCCCTTATCCTGCACCACTTTATGTAATGCGTTCTCTTTCCAATTCTTGATTGCCTCTAAGGACTCCCAATAAGAGACAGTGATTTCGAGTCCGGTATTGTCACGAACACTTTCCACCCCCCAAAAACCAGGTTGTTGAAACGCCAACTCTACCATCTTGTCAGCCATTTGTCCGTATCCCTTGTCGCCTTCCGTCCGCTCAGACGTAAAGATAACCGCATAATACGGTGGTTGCGGTGTTTTGGAAATTTTGCTCATGGAATCCCCTCCCGTCTGACTACAAACAGATCATTCCGGTTCTAATCGTCATTTTATAAACTAAAAGACTGTCCCCGCCAGTAGTTTTTAGCTGGGCTTTGGGACAGCCTTATTCGTTCCAAATATTCTCTTTATTTCGTTATCTGATACTTGTCGTCCTTGTAATAGTCCTGCATTTCGGTGCTGGCAGCCGGTCTTGCCTTTTCCAGAAGAACTGTGGAATCGGCATGGGACCACGATACCTTGTAACCCAGCATCTCAGCCACTTTACGCACCGGCAGGTAAGACTTGCCGTCCATTTCCACGATGTAGGGTTTGAACTCCTCTTGATTGGCCGCACCAAGACCCAACATCAACTTATCGGCCAGTATATAGCTGGTTCCTTCTTTCAACACCTTCTGGTCGGCGTAATAGGGATACTGGGCACCGTTCACCTGCAGGTTGAACGGTCCTTTCTCCCTCTGAGGAGCCGATTGCGGCTGCAGCATCCTGAAACTTACCCGATCTACTCCCAGCACCGTTCCTTCCCGGGTGTCATCGGCACCGCCATAGATGATGCCATTCTCATAATCGAAAATCACTGCCTGCACGTTCCCAATATTCTCTGGCTTCTCATCAAACACATGCCCTTTGGCCATCAGCTGCAGAATGACATCTTGCTCAATGCCCGCTTCCCACCGCACATTTGGATAAGTGCTGGAATAGATGCGGGGCGCCAGAATGGCTTCCTGGATCGGCAGCTTGTGGTCAATGACATTTAGTATCGTTTGTGCCACCGAAGTGATTATGGTGGGACCGCCCGGTGAACCTACTGCCATGAATGGCTTGCCGTCCTTCAGGATCATGGTCGGAGACATACTGCTTCGCGGACGCTTGCCCGGTTCCACCTGGTTGACTCCACCCGGTGTTGCGTCAAAATCGGTCATTTCATTGTTGAGCATGAATCCGTAACCAGGAACCATGATCCCCGATCCGAACACCGCTTCAATCGTGGTGGTATAGGCCACCATGTTGCCCCATTTGTCCATCACGGAAAAATGGGTCGTCTGCCCCACGGGCTTCTCTTCCAAATCCGCCTGTGAGGCACCCGGAGCCTTGCCTTCATACTTCCAGGGATCGCCTGCCTTGACAGCGTTGGATGCCTGGTTCGGATTGATCAGTTTCCGTCTTTCCTTGATGTAGTTCTCATCAATCAGACCTTTCTTCGGAACCGGATAGAAGTCTTCATCCGCCATGTACTGGGCGCGGTCCGCATAGGCCAGATGCATGGCTTCAATCAAACGGTGCAGGTAATCGGCAGAGTTGAGGCCCATTTTCTGCACATCGTATCCTTCCATCAGTTTCAGGATCTGCAGGATCGTCAAACCACCCGAGCTGGGCGGCGACATGGAGGCAATCTCATAGCCCCTGTATGTGCCCCGAACCGGTTCTCTTTCCTTCACGGTGTAGTTTCGGAGGTCTTCCATCGTCATGGTGCCGCCGCGCTTTTGCACCTCGGCCACCAGCGCTTCGCCGACCTCCCCGTTGTAAAGCACATCCGATCCCTTCTCCTTGATCAGCTTCAGGGTTTTGGCCAAGTCGGGCTGTACCAGCAGATCGCCTTCCTGCAACGGCGTACCGTTTGGCACGAATACCTGGCCTGCAGTGCCGTATTGCTGCAGCTTTTTGACGTCATCCTTAATGTACATGGCGGTTGCCCAGTTAACGGGAACCCCATTCTCCGCGTAGGCAATGGCCGGGTCGATCACATCCGCCAATTTCATGGTGCCATACTTTGCAAGAGCCGTTTCCACTCCTTTCAGGGTTCCGGGTACGCCCACCGCTTTGCCGCCGGTATGGCGTTCAAACCAGGGAACGGGCTTGCCGTCCTTGTCGAGAAACAGTTTGGGGTCGACGTTTTTCGGCGCCATTTCCCGGCTGTCCAGGATGGTGATCTTGTTCTGGTCCTTGAGATAAATCATCATGAACCCGCCGCCGCCGATTCCCGACATCATCGGTTCGACCACATTCAGTGACAGTTGGATCGCCGCAGCCGCGTCCACCGCGTTGCCGCCTTTTGCCAGAATCTCCTTTCCCGCTTGAGCAGCCAACGGATGGGAGACAGCCACCATACCCTGGGTGGCCCCCAGCATCTTGTCGTCCACCCCGGGCACCCTGGCGAGTGCCGGAGAAGCGCTTGCCAGCATCACTGCGGATGCCAAAGCCAAAGCTCTAACTCTCATAGAATCCCCCCTGGTAGAATAGAAAAAGGCAGTACAAAACTATCGTACCGCCAAATTGAAAGACTATTCAATAGATTCGACAAAAGTAGACGTTACCTGATAGACTTCTACATGTTACCGGTTCACAGCGCGATGGAAGGCTCTACTTTGATTTCCAGCACATCATAAACCGTTTGCAGGTTGTTGAGGGGATACAGGTGAACCCCCGCCACATGGGGCTTCAGAGCATAGTACAGCTCCTGCGCGATTTCAACGCCTGCTTCACGGCCACCCGCCTCAACCCGATCAATGATTTCCCGGCGGATTGTAATACCGGGAACTTTCTCATTCAGGAAGCGGGCTTGCTTGGCGCTTTTGAGCGGCAAAATACCGTAGAGTACGTAGACAGGAAGGCCCTCTTTTACCACCCGTTCCTGGTACCGCAGGGCCGTTTCCACATCGAACACGGGCTGGGTCTGTACGAATCTGACGCCGGCTTCCACCTTTGCCCGGAGTTTGGAGAACTCCACTTCCTGATCGTCCGCTCCAGGATTGGCCGCACCGCCGATAAAGAAGTCAGTTGGGGCATTCAATGCTTTGCCCGCCAGGTCGGAACCTTCGTTCAAACGCTTTGCAATCTTCACAAGTCCGATGGCATCCACTTCAAATACACCCCGTGCTTCCGGATGATCGCCCCGGCTGGGCTGATCGCCCGTGAGGGTCAGGATGTTGCGGACACCAAGTGCGGCTGCCCCCAGCAGTTCCGACTGCAGCCCCAGGATATTGCGGTCACGGCAGGTCAGATGGAAGATGGCTTCCAATCCCAGGTCTTGCTGTACGATGTGGGAGAGCGCAATCGGACTCATCCGCAGCGTTGCCATCGGGGAATCGGCGATGTTCACCGCATCGACATACCCCCGCAAATGCTTCGCCGTCAGCATGGTCGGCATCGGATCCGCCCCTTT
Source organism: Effusibacillus lacus (assembly GCF_002335525.1). Taxonomy (NCBI): domain Bacteria; kingdom Bacillati; phylum Bacillota; class Bacilli; order Caryophanales; family Alicyclobacillaceae; genus Effusibacillus; species Effusibacillus lacus. Next base: position 22,051 of record NZ_BDUF01000084.1, on the reverse strand, counting down.
CGGCGGCTCCAACTCCACGGTCACAACGCTTTTTCCAAGACTCAGCTTCTCTCTCAATCCGTGAATCTGATACATAGTTCCACTCCTCTGAAGGTATTGGGAACCTCTCCTCCCGGGGTCTGGCAAAATACGAAAACCTCTTTCTCTGTGAGAAAGAGGTTCGCTATATACGCAGCCAACCCTCTCTCATCTTTCACAGGCCATCCCTGTGTCGGAATTGGCACCGTGCCTGTACTCCGGACAGTTTCCGCTTCTCGTGGCGGTAAATCGAATCCGGGTCGCTCAGGCCGGTTGCCGCGGCTTCATCGGGCCAGTCCCTCAGCCGAACTCTGGATAAGAGCGGTTCTTTTGAAATTGTCAGAAACAAATACTCTATCGAAAGAGTAATGGATACCGGGGTGGTATGTCAATATAATTTTGAGTGGAAAAAAAGCACCCATCTGCTTCCCGGCAAATGGGTGCTTTTTTAAGAAGAGTCCCGACGGCCCCACCTGCGCCATCGGGTGTGACGGCCACATCTGCCGTCCTGCCTGTTGCCTGACGTACCCCGGCCAAACTCCGTCTTTGGCCACGACAAGCGGTGTAAGGTTCGCCCCAACAGATCCCTCATTGCAATCCTTCCGTACAATCCCTACAGCTTGCAGGGGCTGATAATCACCCCATGCAAAACTCCCGTTCCATAAATATACTTTCTTTCATACACTATGTCAAACCAATTTTATTTTTTTTAAAGAGTTAAGAGCGCTTGGCTTTGACGGCCTTTCCCTTCTTCGAACCGGTGGGGGCCGAAACTTTACGGATCTCGCGAATCATTTCGGGCGTCAGTTGCTTGCCAAATGAACGGAACCCGGCCAGTTTGAATCCGTGTTTTCTTGCCAGTTCATCGATTTGCCGCACCTGCTCCACACGAATGTTGCGGCCAAGGGTAAAGCATTCATATCGTTTCTCGAGAGCGAGGATCATCGTTTCTGCCATACAGGCAAAAACAACCCCCTTGGGCAGCCCGAACCGGAACTTCGACTCATACTCTCCCGGCACCTCTACCAGGCCGCCTTCAATCACCAAGACGTCCGGCCGCTGCAACGCCACTGTCTTGGCCACGTCGCGGGGGCGGGCCACATCACACACGACGGAACCCGGGCGCAGATCCTCCGGATACAGGACCGTATCGGCGCTGCCTGTAACGGTCACGACCAGCTCCGCTTTTCGTACGGTATGGCGTGGATCTGTCGAGACATTCACCGTTTTGCCCGATTCGCTCATGATGTAAGAGGCCAACTGCTCCAACTTGGCTTCATCCCTGGCAACCAGTGTCAGTTTCCCCACATGTGGGGCCAGCATCCTCGCGCAGATGGCGCCAATCGATCCGGTTGCGCCAATGACCGCCAAATGGGCTCTCGACGGTTCAATATCCATCAGTACTGCCGCTTGCCGCGTGGCCTGGATGGCAGTTGCCACCGTCAGGCTGTTGCCGGTAGTAACGGGAATCCGCAAATTCTTGGCAATGGTAATCCCAGCGTCTCCCACCACCGATGTAAAGGCACCAAGCCCGAGGATTTTCGCACCTGCCCGTTCCGCCCGGCGGCCTGCCCGGATGATCTTGCGCAGAACCGTCTGCAGCGGCAATTCCAACATCTGTCTGGCTGTCAACGTGGTCGCGACGAAAACCCCCTCCACTTCATTGTGGTCCGACCGGATACCTGCCGAGTGTCCGCAAAAAATCGGCGGGCCAAACCTCATCAATCGTTCCAGAACGGCAGGAGACCAATTTTGCAACGAAGGAAACTTTTTGGCAACATCCGCAGTGTCTTCCGGATGCACAAGAAATCCAAATGTGTCCATACAGTCATCTCCCGGGTGTCAATTGAGTGCCAAACTTCTTTTAAACCGCACCGTTTTCAAATTTGTGTTTAATCGCTTTCAGCATGGATTCCCCGTTTTGCCGGAGCTTTACTTTCGCTACCGGATTCAATAACGCCGACAGCATGGGAACCCCGAATTCAAAATCCACCGTCAGGGTCACCCGGGTATACTCTCCTTCCTGTTCGACGATCCATTCTCCCTCAAACTTCTTCAGATCCCCTTCCACCTGCTCATACCGGATCCGGTTGCCGGCGTGATCGAATACATCCCTTTCCCGCCATTTAAACGACATGCCGTTCAGGGTGGTGTCCCAAGAGGTGATCGTCCAGTTGTCGCCGCGTTCCAGAACCTTCACTTCATTCAATGAAGGCATAAAGCGTGGATACGATTCCATATCCCTGATCAGTTCATACACTTCTTCCGGCCTTCCCCGAATCGTTTCCCGAATCTCAACTGACGGCACAGGCGGCCCCTCCTTCCAATGCTTTGTCCAGTGCATCCACCACCAGATCCAACTCCTGACTGGAAATGGTCAGCGGTGGTTCCAGACGAGTGACACGCAGATTGTTTAGTGCGAATGCGGTCAAAACCCCATTTTCAATCAGATCGGCCATGACCAGTCCTCCAATCTCCTCACTGCTAAACTCAATGCCGATCATCAACCCGCGTCCACGAACTTCCGCCACAGTCCCCGGATACTGTTCCGCGAGCATGTGCAGCCTGGACATGAAGGACACTCCTTTAGCCGCCGCCTCCTCATGCAGTCTTTCCTCGACCAACACGTCAAGAGCAGCGTTTGCCGCAGCACAGGCCAATGGATTTCCGCCAAATGTGGATGTATGCAGCAGGGGCGCATCTTTATAAGCATCGTACAGATGCGGTCTTGCAATAAAGGCCCCAATCGGCATCACCCCGCCTCCAAGCGCTTTGGCCAGGCACATGATGTCCGGCACAACTCCCTCCGACTCGCATGCAAAAAAATGACCGGTGCGCCCCATGCCCGTCTGTACTTCATCCGCAATCAGAAGAACTCCCTTGCGGTCACAGAGTTCCCGCACTTCGCGCAGGTACCCCTGCGGCGGAACAATAATCCCCGCTTCTCCCTGGATCGGTTCCAGCAGGACCGCCGCCGCATCCTGGCCAATGGCCGCTTCCAAACGGTCCAAGTCACCGAAAGGAACATGGACAAACCCTTGCAGGAGGGGTTCAAAGGGCTGCCGGTACAATTCCTTTCCGGACGCGGACAAAGAACCCAGGGTTTTCCCATGGAACGAATTGATCATGGAGATAATCTTTGGCTTTCCCGTGGCAATTCGGGCCAGTTTGATGGCTCCCTCCACCGCTTCCGCACCTGAATTGCAAACAAATGTGTAGGTGAGGTCTCCCGGCGTAACCCGTGCCAACCGTTCCGCCAGATCGGCCATCGGTTCACACAGCATGATTTTGCTGGAAAGGGGCATCTTCTGCAGCTGCTCCTCCACTGCCCGGACAATCCGTGGATGCCTGTGTCCAAACGCAAAAGTCCCGTATCCCCCCACACAGTCAATCATCTGTTTGCCGTTCCAATCGGTTACAAAGCATCCTTCCGCTTCCCGCTCCACTCCCGTCAGCCCCATGAACCGAAGCAGTCTCGCCAGTCCCGGATTGACGAATGATTCATATTTGGCCAGAACCTGTTCGCTTTTGGTCATGACGCACCTCCTGTTGAAATACAATATGTGGAAATCTGTTGATTCTTATGCGAGTCCGCTACCTGCTTGTCCGGTCCAACGGATTGAGAACCTCTGGACGCTTCTTGTTCCAGAGAATGGGTGTGCGCATGAGAACATGCACAAGCGCCTTGCCATTAAAAGGCAGCAGCGGCCAAAGATAAGGGGTTTCCAGCGATCGGGTCCTCGCCAGCATTACAAACCAGAGAACAAGACCCGAGACCAAGCCAAGCAGTCCGAAACCGAACAGGCTAAAGACAGAGGTAATCACCAGCAGCCCCAGTCGCACCAGACGGTTGGCAAGAGCAAACTCATAACTTGGGGTCGCGTAATTTCCTACCGCTGCAATCGCGATGTAGAGGACCACTTCTTTGATGAAGAAACCCACATCCACTGCAATCTCGCCCAAAATGACAGCTGCCACAAGTCCCATGGCGGTGGCAACAGGTGACGGAGTATGGATGGCCGCCATTCTAAGCACGTCGATGCCAAGTTCCGCAATCAGCAGCTGCCAAAACAGATGAAACCTCCCCAAATTTTCCGGGATTACAAACCCAAAAGCTTCCGGTACAAGGCCCGGGCTCAGGACAAACGCCAGCCAAAGCGGCGGCACGACAATGGAACCAAGAATGGCCAGCAGCCGGATCCAGCGCAAATAAGCGCCCACCACCGGTTTCTGCCGGTATTCCTCCGCATGCTGAACATGGTGGAAAAATGTAGTCGGAGTAATGATGACGGAAGGGGATGTGTCCACATAGATAAGCACATGTCCTTCCAGCAGATGAACGGCGGCTACATCCGGACGCTCCGTATAGCGGATCATCGGATAAGGGTTCCAGTTCTGCTTGAACACGAGCTCTTCCACTGTCTTTTCCGCCATCGGCAGCCCGTCAATCTCAACCTTTTTTAATTCTTCCCGCAGTATGTTGACCAGATCGGGATTGGCCACATCCTTGATGTAGGCCAGACACATATCGGTCTTGGACCGGGCGCCCACGCGGATATATTCAAAACGAAGCCTCGGGTCACGGATTCGTCGCCTGGTCAGAGCCGTATTGAAAACAAACGTCTCGGTGAAACCATCCCGTGCCCCTCTTACCACCCTTTCCGTGTCAGGTTCGGCTGGCCCCCTCGCGGGATAGGTGCGGGCATCGATTACAATTGCTTCCGTTTCGCCATCTATCAAGAGCACCAGTGGACCCGAAAGCACTGCATCGACAATCTGCCCAACCTCCTTGACCGTTTCCACTTCCAGATACGCAATGTGGGTTTGCAGCAGTCGTTGAATTTCCCGCACCGACAGGGCACCCTGGTTGAGATCCGCGAGATGATCCATCAGGCGGTTCATAATATCGTCTTTCGCAAAGCCGTCAACAAAATACAAAGCAAAGGCTTTCCCGGCATACCGCAAGCGCCGGCAAATCATGTCAAAGCTTTCCTTTACCCCCAACAGACGGTTCAGATATTCCACGTTGGAGTCCAGATTGGACTCAAGGTACTGCCGTTTCTCTTCCGTTGCGATCTCAGTCGGCATGCAGATTCTCCCTTTCGTCACTGTCTCAACCATTCAGTATGGCTCGAAACAAGGAACTCCAAACGTAATGCGATTTGGCGTGACCGGTATGAACCGAGGCCGGCAAGGAAAAACTTGTACCATTCATGAATACCCAGGGAGGTTGTGGCGGTGGGATTTTACAAGCTGAAGGAAGAACCGGAGGATAACAGCAAACGAATGAAGGGAAGCCAGGAGCTTGAACTGGTGCAAGCCTGGCAGAAGGACGTACTGATAGAGGAGTTTCCGGAAGGGCCTTACGGGGCGCAGATTTTTCTCGATCAAAAAATCGGCAAGTCGACCGGGTGGGAACCGGGACAACAAGTGGTGAACAGGTTTAAGGATGAGAACCCGACCCTGAATGATTTTAAGGTTCCTACCGATCAGGAGCGGCCAGATCTGTAAAGCCGCATGCAACAAAAGTGCTTCCTTCGAATGGGGGCGGAGGAAGCACTTTTACCCGGCTCAAGTGTTTTTAAAGAAGAGCCGGTTCGGCACAATTGAAGATGGTGTGCAATGGCTTGAGAGTTCTTTTGCTAAGCCTGTTCCAGCATCCCTCCTGCCGTTTTAAGCAGAAAAAGGCCGCTTTGTTTGCATCAACCTCTCCTGGCGGTCATGATGATTCCAAGTCCCGTTACTGCCAAGAATATATGTAATATGCTTGATAATGCCCACTATGTCGTTCCTCACTGCGGAGATTGCCGTCCAATTGCCGCTGAAGTCATACGTTCCATAACCAACTTTCATTTTTCGGATGTCCTCTGGGTAAATAAATACTCCCGTACCGTTAGCGGGGTACAGGAGTATTTTTCAGGGCATCGTTCGCCTCTTTCACGAGCATTTAATCTTCCATTGTGGACAGGTCGCCTGTTGGCAGTCCCAGTTCCCACGCTTTCAGCACGCGGCGCATGATTTTGCCGGAACGGGTCTTCGGCAGTTTGTCGCGGAACTCGATTTCACGAGGTGCCGCATGAGCAGCCAGACCTTTTTTCACAAATTCCTGGATGTCCTTGATCAATTCTTCGGAAGGCTGATAGCCGTCCCGAAGTGCAATAAACGCCTTGATGATTTCCCCGCGGAGCGGATCCGGTTTGCCGATGACTCCTGCTTCCGCAACTGCAGGATGTTCCACCAGTTTGCTTTCCACTTCGAAGGGACCGACCCGTTCACCTGAGGTGTTGATCACATCGTCCACACGGCCCTGGAACCAGAAGTACCCGTCTTCGTCCTTGTAGGCGGAGTCACCTGAAATATACCAGGGCTTCAAACGGAAGTATTCCTCATATTTGGCCGGATTCTTCCAAATCTGACGCATCATCGACGGCCAGGGAGCGCGAATTGCCAAGTTCCCCATCCGGTAAGGCGGGAGCTCGTTCCCTTGATCATCGACAATAGCTGCGTAGATGCCCGGGAAGGGTTTGCCCATTGAGCCGGGTTTGATCTCCATCGACGGGTAGTTGCTGATCAACTGGCCGCCGGTTTCTGTCATCCACCAGTTGTCATGAATGCGCTTGCCGTAAACCTTCAGTCCCCAACGGACCACTTCCGCATTCAGGGGTTCACCCACCGACAGAACATGGCGAAGAGAGGACAAATCGTACTTCTTGACCAAATCGTCCCCTGCCCCCATCAGCATGCGGAAGGCGGTGGGAGCGGAATACCAAACGGTCACCCGGTATTTCTCAATAGTTTGATACCAGTCGTCCGGTGAAAAACGGCCGCCGCGGATCACCGTCGTCACCCCGTTCAGCCAAGGGGACCACATGCCGTACACCGTTCCGGTCACCCAACCGGGGTCTGCCGTACACCAGTAAACATCATCCTGCTTCAGGTCAAGCACCCACTTGCCCGTCTGCAAATGCTGGATCATGGCATTGTGGACATGCAGCACCCCTTTCGGTTTGCCTGTGGAACCCGATGTGTAGTGAAGCTGCAAACCATCCTCCCGGTCGACCCACTCAATCTCCAACTGATCGGAAGCTTCCGCCATCAGTTTCTCGAAGCTCAGTTCCCGTTCTCCCAATTCACCCTCAGATCCGACGAGGATGACATGCTTCAGGGCCGGGAGTTCCGCCAGCGGAATCCGTTCTTTCAGCTTGGGGGTCGTTACAATCGCAACCGCTTCCGCATCCTGCAAGCGGTCTTTGACAGCCGCTTCCATGAACGCTTCAAACAACGGCCCTACGATGGCGCCGATCTTGACGGCTCCCGCATAGGACATGTAGAGTTCAGGGCTCCTTGGCATGAAGATGAACACCCGGTCTCCCTTCCCGATGCCGAGAGAACGAAGCACATTCCCAAACTTGTTTGAAAGTGCTTTCATTTGGGCAAATGTATAAGATTCTTCACGGGTTGCGTCACTGAACAGCAGTGCGGTCTTGTCTCCGCGGCCTTCGTCTACATGACGGTCAATCGCTTCATAAGCCATGTTGACTTTACCGGTTGTATACCAGGTGAATTCTTTCTCTGCGTCTTCCCACTTGAACGATGCATAGGCTTCTTCGTAGTTCTGAAGATTGTTCCCGGATGTCATAACCGGAATAAGTTCTTTGGTTTCTTCTACCATCTGCTCCGCCTCCTATCCCAACCTATTGTTTGACAATTAAAATTACTGCGTATATTTTAACATAGCACTTTCCTACTCGACAATCCAAAGCGGACAAATTTTGGACAAAACTTCTTTTCACCCATTTTTCACAATCTCAATAAATTCCGTTGCAACAAGTTTTCAAGCCTTACTGTATAATAAAGCTAGCATTGGAGGTGATGGCATTGCCAGCCATGATACACAAGAAAACCTATTACTCAAAGACTTTATCCACTCCGAACGGAGTTGTTCACATAGAAGGACCGGTAAGTCCGGAAACACTCGCTTCGTTGGAATTTCACGAGGGCTTGAAAGCATTTCGCCCCGCCCCCCAGCAGCACGCCGCATTGGTGGAAATAGCCGGGCTGCCGGAGGGCCGAATTATTATCGCCCGTCACAACCAAACGGTTGTAGGTTATGTTACCTATGTCTACCCTGATCCGTTGGAGCGCTGGTCGGAAGCGAATCTGGATAACCTGTTGGAACTGGGGGCCATTGAAGTGATCTCCGCTTTCCGGCACGGCGGTGTTGCCAAGGGGTTGCTTGAGGTATCCTTCATGGACGACGCGATGAACGATTACATCGTGATCTCCACTGAGTACTACTGGCATTGGGATCTGAAAGGAACGGGTCTTTCCGTCTGGGAGTACAAAGAAGTCATGAAGAAGATCATGGGATCTGTGGGAATGGAAGTCTATGCGACAGACGATCCGGAAATTACCTGCCACCCGGCCAATATGTTAATGGGACGGATCGGCAGCCGGGTGCCCGAGGAATCCATTGAACGGTTTCATGACATTCGTTTCAAAAACAGGTATCTGTTTTAGGGAGGGATAACATGTTAGTGGAACAAGCCATGACAACGGATGTGATCTGTGTAACGCCGGAAACTCCCATCGAGGAGGCACTGGCCATCACTACCGTTAACCGGATCCGGCATCTTCCCGTCGTGAAGGACGGGGAATTGGTGGGGATCATTTCGGACAGGGATCTTCGCAACGCCATGCCGTCCTGCCTGATTGAAGAAGAATGTGAGGTTCTCAAAGACACTCCCGTCGGATCCATCATGAAAACCAACGTAACAACCGCACATCCGCTTGACTTCGTGGAAGACGCCGCCAATATCCTGTATCAAAAAAGGATCGGGTGCTTGCCGGTTGTCTCCTGCGGCAAAGTGGTGGGAATCATCACCGAACGGGACATTCTTCACACCCTGGTGGAAATGATGGGGGTTTCTTCACCTACTTCCCGGGTGGAGGTTCAGGTTCCCGACCGTCCCGGCATGCTGGCGGAAGTGGCCGATATCCTTCGTGCCCGCCAGATGAACGCGGCTAGCGTAATGGTATTCCCAAGCCCCACTCCCGGGCAGAAAACCATCGTGCTGCGTCTGAAGACCATGGATCCACGCCGTTTTATCAGCGATGTCGAAAATGCGGGTTACAAGGTCGTTCAACCACCCGCCCTCGGTTAGGTGTTGCCTATGAATAACCGGGTAGCGTTCATATACAGTGAATCGTTTTTGAATTACAAATTTGGGGAGGAGCATCCCTTCAATCCCAAGCGCCTGCAGATGACAGTGGATCTGATCAGGGAACTCCGCTTTCTGCGGGATGAACAGATTGTTCAGCCCCGGCATGCCACGCTGGAAGAGTTGTTCCGGGTACACGACCCTGATTTTGTCCATGCCGTTCAGCATGCCTCCACCCTCGCGGTCGACGCCGATCCCTCCGCCATCGGGTTTGGACTGGGGACGGAAGATACACCGATTTTTCCGAATATGCACGAAGCCACCAGTCTGATTGTCGGGGGAACGGTTCTGGCAGCCGAACTGGTGATGTCTGGAACTGTGGACCATGCCTTGAACCTGGCGGGCGGCCTGCATCATTCCCGCCGCAAGGAAGCATCCGGCTTCTGCGTGTACAATGATATCGGAGCCGCTATCGCTTACATAAAAGACCGTTACAACGCACGAGTCCTTTATCTTGACACCGACGCCCACCACGGCGACGGTGTCCAGTGGATGTTCTACGATGACCCCGATGTTCTGACCATCTCCTTTCACGAAACAGGCAAGTACCTGTATCCGGGAACAGGTGACATTGAAGAACGCGGAGATGGCAGAGGATACGGATATTCGCTCAATATTCCGCTGGAACCTTTCACAGAAGACGATTCCTTGTTGGCTAGCCTGAATTCGGTGCTGCCCCATGTTTTTCACAAATTCAAACCGGATGTGGTGATCTCACAAAACGGCTGTGATGCCCATCAATACGATCCACTGACCCACCTGTCCGCGACTACTCGCATTTATCGGGAAATTCCCAAACTGGTTCATGAACTGGCGCATGAGGTTTGTGACGGGAGATGGGTGGCTGTCGGTGGCGGAGGATACGATATCTGGCGCGTGGTCCCACGGGCCTGGACGATGTTGTGGGCGGAATTGTCAGGTCAAAAGCTGCCCGATGAAGTGCCACAGGCCTGGCTGGACAGATGGCAATCCGAAGCGCCCGTGAAGCTGCCGGGCAAGTTTCTGGATCCCATCGACCTGTTCCCGGCAATCCCGCGGCGAGCCGAAATTGAGGAAAAGAACCGGATTACGGTCAGACGGGCCATGTTGGGAACCCCTTTTCTGCTATAACAAGACCTGGGCCGATTCGGTAAACATCCTCGATTGGGGGATAACGGCACTCAGTGCCGCTAAACATCCTCCACTGCTGGAATAACGGCACCTAGTGCCGCTAATCATCCTCCACTGCTGGAATAACGGCACCTAGTGCCACTAATCATCCTCCACTGCTGGAATAACGGCACCTAGTGCCACTAATCATCCTCCACTGCTGGAATAACGGCACCTAGTGCCGATAATCACTCTCCGATGGGGAGATAACGGCACCCAGTGCCACTAATCATCCTCGGCTGAAGGGATATGAGAGTCAGGAGTGATCCTGGCTCTAGTTTTTGATCAATCATCTGTTGGTTTGTCCTGCAAATGTACATAATTTCTCCCCTTCTGGAAAAACTTTGACAGACACCCAAAAGGAAGCAAATGCAACTGGAAGGGAGAATCTCAATGTCTGCTGTCGCAATCCGGCCCTATACCACAGCCAAGATCTTCATCTACACCTCCATCGTTTGGTTGCTGCTGGGGATGATTTTGGCGTTACTGGTTGCAATCAAATCCATCCACCCGGATTTTCTGACCTATAACCGCTGGCTGCAGGAATATTTCACGTACGGACGTTTGCGGCCGCTCCACACAAATACCGTCTTGTTCGGATTTCTGAGTCCCGCCTATTTCGCCATGTGGTTCTACATTATTCCCGTATTGTGCAAAACCTCTTTATACAGCGAACGTTTGGGCGTCTTCACCGCCTGGGCCTGGAGCGCCGTGTATGCCGTCGGCATGGTCATGCTGTTCATGGGACGCCAAGTGCCGGTCGAATACTCGGAAATGCCTCTGGTCATCGACATTCCGATCATCATCCTGGTCGCTTTAATGTCTTATAATCTGATCCGCACCATCCTCAACCGGAAAGAGCGGATTTTGTATGTGACTCTCTGGTATTTTCTCGGCACTATGGTTTGGCTTCCCGGTATCTATATCGTCGGCAATATTCCAGGGGCCTATGTTTCGGGAATTGCCCAAACGTCCATCGCCTACACATGGGTGCACAATATCATCGGAATCTGGTTTACTCCGGCTGGGGTCGGCACCATCTATTACCTGATGCCAAAACTCACGGGCAACCCCCTCTATAGCCACAAATTGTCCCTGATCGGATTCTGGACGATCATTGCCTTTTACATCTGGAACGGGCCCCATCATCTGGTCAACGGCCCCATACCGCTCTGGTTGATGAAAGCAGGCATCATTCCGAGCATCTTGTTGATCATTCCGGTTTGGACTGTTCTTGCCAATGTCATTGGCACCATGAAGGGAGCATGGTATAAGGTCGCTGAAAACCTGGAGCTCAAATTCATGCTGACCGGTGCGTTGTTCTATTTCCTGTCCTGCATCCAGGGTCCCTTTCAATCCTTGATGGGTCCCAATGCGGTTCTGCATTTTACTTACTGGACCGTGGGCCATGCCCACATGCCGTTGTTTGCCGGGTTCGGCCTGGTGGCGTTTGCGGGCATCTATTATGCTCTGCCGCGGATTATTGGGCGTCAGATTTACAGCCGGGCCCTGATGAACTGGCACTACTGGCTGTCCGTGGTCGGGTTCCTGATCTTCGCTTTTGCCATGTGGTTGGCGGGCGTCCTCCAGGGATTCGGATGGATGGACGGCAATCAGGTGGGAGCCGCCTTTGTCAGGATCGTCGAATCGCTGCACATATACCTGATTGCCAGGGCAATTGGCGGCACATTCATGTTCCTTGGAGCCATCACATTCGCTTGGAACATTTATAAAACCGCTACCGCTGGCAAACAGATTCCGGTGGAAGACCCGTTGCCTGCCCTGTGACAACACTCAAACCAGCTAAAAAAGAGGTGATCGGCAATGGCGAACGATTCGGAAAAAAATATCGGAGTGTTGATGCTGGGCGCTTTTGCCCTGTTTATGATCGGTGTCCTCGGCACTTGCGTACTTCCGTTCTTTGATTCGGCCATTAACACTCCGACGGAAACGGCCAAACTGAAAAATTATCCCGCCAACTCGGGAGAAGCCCGCGGACGGGCGGTATACATCCGGGAAGGCTGCCACTGGTGCCACAGCCAGTCGGTACGTCCCGTCAAGGCAGACTCCAAGCTGGGACCCGTCTCTGTGCCGGGAGATTATTATTACGATAAAATTCCTTTGATCATGACGCAGCGAACAGGCCCTGACCTGACCTGGGTCGGCAGCCGGTACAGCCCGGAGTGGCAATACGAACATCTGAACAATCCTCAAAAATTTTACAAAGGTTCGATCATGCCCAAATACAATTACCTGTCGGAACAGGACAAGAGGGATCTTGTCGCCTATTTGATGAGTTTAAAGCCCGCCCCGAAAACAAGTGCCGGTGCGGCGGCAGGCAGATAGGAGGATTTTATGACGCTTCAGGCTTGGTTATTGCTGGCAGTAATGTTCTCATTGACCGGCAGCAGCGCTCTTCTCTATTACTGGGCCAAACGGGCAGGTCAGTTTGACGATGTCGAAAGCGCCAAATACCGTATGCTGCAAGATGAGAATCAGGAGGGGTAATGATGGTGCAGGAACAAAACCGTACCCCGAAAGACCGTGAACATATTGAGCCTCATGACGACCTTGGATACGAAACGGTTTCCGGCATCAAGATGGGCCATGCCAAAGTTCCGAAATTCCTGAAAGCCACCTATATCATTTTAGCCGGTTGGGCGGTGTATTACGGAATTACCGCGACAACAGTCAATGACAGGACGGATGCTGTCGGTCCCATAGAAGTAACGGCGGAAGCCGGCAAAGAGATCTTTAATGCCAGCTGCGCAGGATGCCATGCCATCACCAATCAGAGGCTGGTGGGACCAGGATTGGCAGGAGTTTACGAGCGTCTCGGCGACGAGGAATTGAACAATGTCCTGCATAATGGCCGTCCGCAGCGGGGCATGCCCGCCCTTCCCTCTCTAAACCTGAGCGAGGATCAGATCAAGGCTGTAAGACTCTATCTGATAACATTAAAGTGAGGTGACCGCCTTTGAAACACGTGATCGGATCGTTTGAAAAGAGGGAAACCGCCGAACGGGTGATTGAGACGTTAACCCGGCACATTCCCCGTGATCGCATATCGATGATCACCCGCAAGGAGGATATTCCCGAACAGGACGCACCGCCCAAAACGGATCTTCCAATTGACGGCGGATTACTCGGTGCGGCAGTAGGGGGAGCCATCGGCTTGGCCTTTGTGGCAGGGTCTGCTGCCTTGCCTGGGGGAACACCCTTAATGGCAGGCTGGGGCCCCTTGTTCGGGGTGCTGTATGGAGGTATGTCCGGCGGGGTCCTGGGAGGACTGATTGACATTGGAATCAACCCCACATCTGCCAGAACGCTTACGGATGATGTGGAATCGGGAAAAACCCTTGTATCTGCCGAAGTGGAGAATTTCGAAATGGAAGAAGTAAAAAAAATATTGAATGAGTTTGGAGCCGATCACATCGCGGTTCCGGATTCATTATAAAGTACCCCTTACATGTTTAAAAGCTTAATCTTATGCGTGAAATTTAACTTTTTCCCCTGTCAATTTGACAAGGGGTTTTTTTTAGGATATCTTGTAAAAAGTGTCTTGGGGTATCCGCCCGCCTCAGACACTGCATCACGCGGAAGATTATGATTTTTTCGCTTTCTGGGGGGGGGAAGCGAAGAAAATCACATGTTCCGGCGCAGGTTTGCTGGAAGATGCATGAAAGGGGAATTCAATGAGGAAACACACTGCTGCAATGACGCTCGTCGCGACAGTGGCGATCGCCTTGATCGCCGGCGGCGTCATTATGTCTCTCCCGTGGAAAGAGACAGCTACTGCCAATGTAGTAGCAGCCAGTGCAGAAACGGAATCTGTGCAGCAAGAAACCTCCCCGTCTGAGGGAGACCATAAAGAACAGGAAATGCATTCTGCGGGAGTGTTGGCTTCCCGAAGCGGACAACCTTTGAAACAGAATGCCAGCCAGCCAAAGCTTCCCTATTCGGAGGAAGATTTGTACTGGATGGCCAGGGTTATTTCTTCGGAAGCCAGGGGAGAGAGTCTGGAAGGCCAGATCGCAGTCGGCGCGGTTATCATGAACCGGCTGAAGCATCCGGGCTTTCCAAAAACCATCAAAGGCATCATTTTTTCGGACGGACAGTTTGATCCGGCTCGAAACGGGTCCATCTACAATGAACCTGTTCCGTCCGCCGTTGAGGCGGCAAAACGGGCACTGCAAGGAGAAAATCCGGTACCGGGCGCACTCTATTTCTACAATCCGACGATCGCAACCGACCAATGGATTCGTAAACTCCGCGTGATAAAACGGATCGACAACCATGTTTTTGCCGCCAAATGAAAGGTGGACCGGAAGGTTCCACCCCAGACTGTTGAGAAACTTCTCAGCAGTCTTTTTTCTGATAATCCCCTGTAGCACCAGACTTTTACCCGTGGTCATAACTAGGACTATCCATAAATAGGCCTAATTTTCAGGCCTATTCCCCTGGCCTTGTATGACCCTTGAAAATAGAACTGTTTATCAGTCCTAAATCGGATTGTTTGTTTGCGGACCATGTGAATAACCGGAATAGGACTGGAAATTAGTCCTATAACCAAGGATCCGATAAAAATGCAATTATTGGACTGACAATCAGTCTTATCCGTAAAAAGCAACAATCGATTCCCGTAATGAATAATTATTTCTCTTGGACATCAACTATAATGCTGCCAAACAATTTATCTTCAATGTAAACATCCAATTTCCAAATTCCTTTTGAAGGTAAAATCAAATATCCTACAGATTCCGCATAATGATGCGGAGGCTTTACTATTTCTTCGTTCGGGACACTAATCGAACTTTCAAAAGCTGTAACGGTTTTCCCGTTCCCTTTGCTTGTCCCTATCACTTTCACCTGTTTTGTGAATAATTGTTCCGTTTTTTCAGGTGTCCCTCCCCAAAAATGAAATAATTGTTTATTCTGTTGCCCCTGCAATAACTGGAGCGTCAACAATAGCCGCCTTGCCGTTTTCCCCCCGCAAACCTTAAGGTACATCTTTTCCATCAGGACCCGTTTGGAAATCGTAAGCGCAGGACTTACTTGCCACGAAGTAACAACTCTAAGTCCAAGATAAAAAAGGCTTTTACATCGTGATCTGCACAATGTAAAAGCCTTAATTATCTGTAGAAATGCTTACTAACAGTTTATTCTAAAGGTACTTTTCGTGCCGCCAATCCGTAATAATATCCGCCGAAAAAGATAATATGTTTGCCGATCCACCCGGGAATCCATGCGGCAATCAAGTACATGCCTCCGGCAATTGCGAACAGGAATGCCAGAAGGTAATACATCTTCCTGTTTTTAAGAAACTCTTCCCGATCCTGGCGAACCAGCATCCGCTTCTGCACGAGGCTGCCGATGGAAATCCCCAGCGCCATCAGTACAAAGAAGTAGGCGATTTCCAGCGTGTAATGGTACAGGATATAGCGTCCTGCCTGATCGACCAGGACCGCAATCAATTGCTGTGCCGCAAGTATGCCAATTGCCGTAACAGCAAGCAGCCAGTGATGCCATCTCATGTCTGTTACTTGACAGGGACCGGTTCCTGCTTGGGCAGGTATCCGCTTGCCTTGAGACCTTCCATCCATTGGGCAAATTGCGGAAGATTCAACTGCTGCTTCGCATCGGACAGGGCCACACTCGGTTCCGGATGAACTTCCACAATCAATCCGTCAGCGCCCACCGCCAAAGCCGCTTTGGCGATCGGCAGCAGGATATCCTTGCGCCCTGTGGAGTGGGTAATGTCCACAATGACAGGCAAGTGGCTTTCCTGTTTCAGGATGGGTACCGCCGAAATGTCAAGGGTGTTGCGGGTCGCTTTCTCATAGGTGCGTATTCCGCGTTCGCACAGAATAACCTCGGTATTCCCACGGGATACAATGTACTCTGCCGCAAACAGCAGCTCTTCGATGGTTGCGGACATGCCGCGCTTCAACAAGACAGGCTTACGGACATTTCCCGCCTCTTTCAGCAGCTCAAAGTTCTGCATGTTCCGGGCACCGATCTGAATCACATCCACATACTCCAGAGACATTTCAATATCCGAAGGCGACACAATCTCGGAGACCACGGCCATGCCGTATTTGTCGGCAGTTTTCCGAATCAGTTCAAGGCCTTTTTTGCCAAGCCCCTGGAAGTCATAGGGAGATGTGCGGGGTTTGTAGGCACCTCCGCGAAGAAGCAGGATGCCATGCTGCTGCAGACCTGCCCCCACCGCATCCATCTGCTCCGGCGTCTCCACCGAACAGGGCCCTGCAATGATGACCGGCTGTCCCCCGCCAATTCTTACTCCATTGACCTCGATAACCGTATCTTCTGTCCGCTTCTTGCGGGATACGAGCAATTCTTTCTTCTCCTCTTCCATTAAGCCGAGAGAAGCCTGGAAAATTTGCTTGAACAGGTGGCGTACAGTACTGTCATCGAACGGTCCAGGGTTGGCAGCCACCAGTCTGTCGAGCATTTCTTTCTCCCGAATCGGGTCAAACCGTTCGGTTCCTTTCCGCTTTTTCAGATCCCCGATTTCCTGAACAAGCTCCGCCCGGCGGGACAACAGTTCAAGAATCTCAAGATTGATCTCATCCAGCTGGGCACGAATTTCTTCCAATCT
This sequence comes from Effusibacillus lacus, assembly GCF_002335525.1. Classification (NCBI taxonomy): domain Bacteria; kingdom Bacillati; phylum Bacillota; class Bacilli; order Caryophanales; family Alicyclobacillaceae; genus Effusibacillus; species Effusibacillus lacus. The sequence continues at coordinate 5,041 of NZ_BDUF01000084.1, read as the reverse complement.
TTCTCTTGTCATCCGGTTTCTCCTCCTCTATGGTTCGTTACAGTAGGAACCTGCCGTCTCATCTCGACTGAACTGATTTGCAATAGTCTCTTAGACTTTTGCAGACAACTCGCTTACTGATTCTTTAAGCGCTGCCAGGAAGCGTTCGTTTTCTTCCGGCAGTCCGATGGATACACGGATCCAGGTCGGAAGTCCGAAGAAGCCGCCGTCCCGGATGATGACCCCTTTTTTCAAAAGGGATTGAAACAATTCTTTCGAATTGACTCCGGTATCAACCAGAATAAAGTTGGTTTCCGTCGGGATGTAACGCAATCCCAAACTAGAAAATCCTTTATAGAGTGCCTGTTTGCCTTCGGAATTGACCCGTCGGCTCAAAGCGATATGTTCTTCATCATGAAGTGCCGCGATTGCGGCCACCTGCGCCAGATGGTTGACGTTGAATGGTTCTCGCACACGGTTTACAAAGCTTACAATCTCGGACTTCGCGATGGTGTAGCCCACGCGCAGGGAGGCCAAAGCATAGAGTTTGGAGAAAGTGCGCATCACTGCCACATTGTAACCTTGTTTCAAGAACTCAAGACCCTGGGCATAATCAGGTGCTTCCACATACTCGTTATAAGCCTCGTCAATCACAACCAGAATATCGGAAGGGATTTTCTCGAGAAACTTTTCCAGGTCGGAGTGACGGATATAGGTTCCGGTTGGATTGTTGGGTGAGCACAGAAACACAATGCGCGTATGTTCAGTGATCGCTTCCGCGAAATCATCCAGGTTGTACTCAAATCCTTCCCGCAGCGGCACTTCCACCGTCTTGCCCGCCATCACCGTGGAGGCAAACTTGTACTCGGAGAAGGAAGGGCTTGGCACGACGATCTCTTCTCCCGGTTCCACAAATGTGGCGCACAAGAAGGAAATCACTTCATCAGACCCGTTTCCGATCAGAAACATGTCCTCCGATACACCGAGGTGCTTGGCCAGTTCACTCTTAAGCACCACCTGGCCCCCATCCGGATAACGATGCAGATCTGTCAAGGCTGCCTGAATTGCCGCTTGTGCCTTCGGGGAAGGACCGACGGGATTCTCGTTGGACGCCAGCTTGATAACATCGTCAAGTCCAAGCTCTCTTTGCACATCGGCAATCGGTTTTCCGGGAATATACGGCTTCAGATCATGCAAGGAAGCACGTACGTGTTTCACGATAGAATTAGACATTATCCCACACTCCCGATCTCCGATAGTTTTTGGTATATTGAACGTATCGTATCACAAATCCGGGTTTTCAGACAATCGCCTTTTTGTAAAACAGGCTGTCACCCATTGGCTACATACAGGAGGGTTTCATGCTTCAAATCAGAGATTTTGCATCAGCCGCAAAAGCGCTGGACAGCGTCATTCACAGGACTCCCCTTGAATATTCCACCACGTTCAGCCGCATGACGGACAACGACATTTACCTGAAATTGGAGAATCTCCAAAAAACCGGCTCCTTCAAGATCCGTGGAGCCTACAATAAAATTGCCACTCTCACACCGGAAGAGCGCCAGCGTGGAGTGATTGCGGCGTCCGCCGGGAACCATGCCCAGGGTGTTGCCTATGCAGCCAATAGCTATGGAATTCCCTGCACGATCGTCATGCCGGAGGGAGCCCCGCTTACCAAAGTGGAAGCCACGGCCAGCTACGGGGCGAAGATTGTACTGCATGGGGCCAACTATGATGCGGCTTACCAGTACGCACAGCAGCTGCAGGAAGCCAACGGGATGACCTTTGTCCATGCCTTTGACGACCCTGCTGTTGTAGCGGGCCAAGGGACGATTGCTCTGGAAATGCTGGAACAACTGCCGGATGTCGATGTGATTGTCACCCCCATCGGAGGTGGCGGGCTTGCCGCAGGCGTTGCATTGGCGGCCAAACTTCTCAAGCCTGACATTCATCTCATTGGCGTGGAGGCATCCGGTGCAGCCAGCATGTTCGCGTCCCTGAGAGCGGGACAGGTGCAAACTTTGGATTACGCGGAGACGATTGCGGACGGGATCCTGGTCAAACGACCGGGTGAATTGACATTTGATCTGGTCCGGCAGTATGTGGACGATGTGATCATGGTGGATGACGATAAGATCACGAAAGCCATGCTCTTATTAATGGAAAGAAGCAAACTTGTCGTCGAAGGGTCGGGCGCAGTAGGATTGGCCGCCTTTCTCGACAGACAGGTTTCAATTAGAGGTAAGAAAGTGGCAATCATCCTGTCCGGGGGCAATGTGGATGTAAACCTGCTTTCCAAGATTATCGAACGCGGTTTGGTCGAAGCGGGGCGTTACCTGCGGCTTGTGACCACCGTTCCTGACCGCCCGGGTGTGCTGCTGACAATGGCCAAAATTTTTGCCGAGGAAAAATCCAACGTTATCTCGATCCACCACCACCGTATGGGTGAGCGAATCATACTCGGCCAGGCCGAAGTGGAAGTCAATCTGGAAACAAGGGATCGCAAACATATCGAACGAATACTTAATAGACTGAGTGACGCGGGATTCACCTACACCATCAGATGATCCTTCAAAGGACAAGACTTGCGGATTTGTAAACACCGGATGCTTGCGGGAAACCCGGCAAGACAGTGTCTGCCGGCACCCAAGACTGGGGAGGAGAAAGCAGAATGGCGGGCAGTGAAGACCTGATATTTGCGCTGGATATTGGAACCCGTTCTGTGGTTGGGCTTGTGGCACGTTACGGTGACAACGGCCTTGAGATCGTGGCTGCGGAACAGATGGAACATGCAAACCGCGCCATGCTGGACGGGCAGATTCACGATGTGGTACAGGTGGCGGCTCTTATTTCAAAGATAAAAGACAAACTGGAACAATCCGTCGGACCGCTCCACAGGGTAGCAGTTGCTGCTGCCGGACGCGCTCTGAAAACAGTCCGTTCAAGAGTCGAAAGGGAGACAAACGGGGAACGGCTAAGTCAGGATGACGTACTGGCGTTGGAGTTGTCAGCCGTGCAGAAGGCGGAGCGGGAACTGCAATCGACAATGCCCGATGCCGCCAGATACCATTGTGTCGGTTATACAGTGATGCATTATATGCTCGACGACTCCCCCATCGGCTCCCTGATCGACCAGTTGGGTCTTGTGGCAAGCGTCGAGATTATTGCCACATTTCTTCCGAGGATTGTCATTGATTCCCTGCAGTTTGCCCTGCAGCGGGCAGATCTCGAAATGGCTGCCCTGACGCTGGAACCGATCGCTGCCATCAACGCACTGATTCCCCCGTCGATGCGAAAATTAAACCTGGTGCTGGTGGATATTGGCGCGGGAACGTCCGACATCGCCATTACTTCGGAAGGTACGGTCACTGCCTACGGAATGGTGCCGGTGGCAGGCGATGAAATTACAGAAGCTCTGTCACATAAATATCTTCTGGATTTTCCGGTGGCGGAAATGGTTAAGCGGGGATTGCTAAGCAATGAGACCATTTCCTTTGCCGATGTGCTGGGTATTACCCACGAGCTCCCTTCACGAGACGTACTGGCAACCATCAACCCGGAAGTAACCGACCTGGCCAAACGGATTGCCGAAGAGATCCTGTCGTTGAACGGCAAGTGCCCACAAGCGGTCATGTTGGTGGGGGGCGGTTCCCAGACTCCGCTTCTGCCGGAACGTCTTGCCGATATACTCGGACTGCCGAAAGAAAGGGTTGTCATTCGGGGAGCCGACGCCATCGGAAAACTGCAGGCCCAACATGAGCAATTGTCAGGACCCGATGCGGTCACACCTATTGGCATCGCTTTGGCTGCCATCCACACGCCTGTTTCGTCCGTGTCCATTAGGGTGAACGGACAGGCCATCCGATTGTTCGAGTTCAGGCAGGTCACCATCGGAGATGCTTTGCTTGCCGCGGACATCGACATTCGCAAGCTGCATGGAAGGCCCGGCATGGCCTTGACTGTTGAAGTGCACGGACTGGTCAAGACCTTGAAAGGAACAATGGGAACTCCAGCCACTCTTCTCCTCAATAAACAGCCTGCCCATTTGGGCGATGTAATTCAACATGGGGATGAAATCGAAATCATAGAGGGACAACCGGGTGAGGATGCACAAGGCACTGTGGCGGATGTTCTTCCCGACTGCAAACCTTTCTCCATATTCGTAAACGGTCAGGAGCGATATGTCCACCCTGTCATTCGAATGAACGGGGAACTCGCTTCTCTCGCCACCCCGCTTGTGGATCGTGCTCAAATCACAATGCATATCCCGGAAGCCCTGATTGACATATTGCCTGCAATGGGTTATACGCCGGAGATCTTCCGTGATCACACTGTCATGGCAACAGTGAACGGCGAAGCCCGCTCCATCAGACAGGAAGGAGCCAAGGTACTGGTAAACGGCAACCCCGTTCCCCTGCATGCCGCTATCAAGTCCGGGGATCGGATTGACGTTGTGACGGAAGATCGCATGGCCCCAACTGTTCGCGATTTCCTGAAGGAAGAGGAATGGGAGCGGCACAGCTTGCAGGTGATGGTAAACGGCAACCGGGTTCAGTTGTTCGGGCCGGTTCCGGCACTGGAACTCAACGGGGAGCCTGTTGCTGTCGATTCCCCTGTACCCGAATTCGCTTCGATAACAGTCAAGCGAGAACCCTGGATGCCCGTGTTCTCACAGATCTTCAACTATGTACACATTGACCGGGAACGTCCGTCCAATGCCATCAATCTGCGAATGGAACATAATGGCGAGAAAGCGGACTTCTCCACCCCCCTGAGAGACGGGGATGTAATCGTGATCGAGTGGGAATTGAGAGATTCTTCGGAAGTGGGTTGATCTGTCTTACAACACCTGTTGTAAAGCCAGTTTCAGTATGTTCGTGGCGGCAGTGGTATCGCGATTTATATTGGTAATGGGGTGAATTCAATCCTCGCTCGGTTTTTTGGTATTTTAGAAAAATGAGTTTTTTTAAAGGAGCTATTCCTGTAATGAATTAAAACGCAGTTTGCAAAAAGAAAAGCGCCTCCTGTATGCTGGGTCTCGAATGCGAACACAATCACTGCC
>NZ_BDUF01000083.1 GCF_002335525.1 Effusibacillus lacus | reverse complement strand
CTCTTGCGGACGTGATAAGATGATCTTCCGCTTGATTTTGCTCTTTGAAAACTGGATAGCGAATATGAGAAACACGAATTTGCGAGGTAACTGCGCAAGCAGATTACACCGGGATAGCGGAAGGTCGACTACAAACCGCGCGTCCATGCGCGAACGTCGACATGACTGCATCCATGCAATCAGGAATCAACCGAGTAAACACCTTTTGTAGGTGAGAA
>NZ_BDUF01000082.1 GCF_002335525.1 Effusibacillus lacus | reverse complement strand
TAGACTCCCATGCCGCTGACGCGGCACCATCAGATGATGAAAATAGTCTAAGTTTTGTATAATCTTCTTACGGCTGGCGAAGGGAGGTCGTATTATCTTGGTGCTGCGAGCCCGTGATTTAGACAGACCCCAACGACCAGGTGCACCACAGATTGTTGCTCCCTATAGGAAGCACGCAGGATAGAATAACCCGTATGGTTGTTGCACCAGCCCTTAAATTGAACCGCCGTAGAAGGAGAATTCCTATGGATGTCGTGTACAGTCATTGTTGTGGCCTTGACGTTCACAAGAAAAACGTCGTGGCTTGTGCAATCACTCCTAAGGGGAAAGAGATTCGTACTTTTTCGACGATGACCGATGACCTCATCTTACTTGTGGACTGGATTAAAAATCAGGATTGCACTCATGTTGCTATGGAAAGTACCGGCTCGTTTTGGAAACCTATTTACAACTTACTTGAACTTGAAGACATTCACACATTGGTGGTCAATGCGAAGCACATCAAGAATGTGCCCGGCCGCAAAACTGATGTCAAAGATGCGGAATGGATCGCCGGACTGCTTCGACACGGCCTGTTGCAAGGCAGCTATATTCCTTCCCGCGATCAACGAGAACAGCGGGAGTTGGTTCGTTATCGACGTAGCCTCATTGATGAGCGAGCTCGAGAAGTGAACCGGGTTCAAAAGGTACTCGAAGGAGCCAACATCAAACTGTCTTCAGTGGCCAGTGACGTTCTTGGCAAATCAGGGCGAGCAATGATAGAAGCGATGATAGCCGGTGAAGAAGACCCGGAAGTTCTCTCTGAACTGGCTCAGCGTAAGTTAAAGACCAAGAAAGACGATTTAAAGCGAGCGCTAAACGGTTTAATTGGAGACCACCAAAAACTGATGCTGGCTGCTCAATTGCGGCACATCGACTATTTGGATCAAGAAATTGCTAGGCTTGACGAAGAGATCAAGAGGCGTATGCTCCCTTTTGAAGAAGACCTGGACCTGTTGGACACCATTCCCGGAGTGGGGCTGCGGACAGCTGAACAAATTCTGGCTGAAATTGGACCGGACATAAATCAGTTCCCTTCCGCTGCTCATTTATGTTCATGGGCAGGGCTGGCTCCAGGTAACAACGAAAGCGCTGGAAAGCGAAAGTCAGGTCGAACCCGCAAAGGAAACCAGAAGCTCAGGAGTGCGCTTGTAGAAGCGGCAAGAGCTGCGGCACGAACCAAGAATACGTATTTATCAAGTCAGTATCATCGCATAGCGGCCAGAAGAGGAGCCAACCGAGCAGCAGTAGCCGTAGCCCACAGTATCTTGACTATTGTCTACCATATACTAAAACGCCGGAAACCTTACATGGAACTCGGTCCGACTTACTATGAAGAACGGAAACGAGAGAGTGTTATTAAACAGTCCATCAAGAAACTGGAATCACTTGGATACAAAGTTACAGTGGAAGCAGTGGCTTAACTCGTAGGCAGGCATATCCTGTACGTAACCCACCAACCATTTATTAACAATGGGCTTAGGGGGCTTAGTTTGGTATTGCCTTTTTACGTGAGTCTGTGGCCTTTAATTTTCAGGATAGA
>NZ_BDUF01000081.1 GCF_002335525.1 Effusibacillus lacus | reverse complement strand
ATCTTGAAGAACAAAGAACCCTATAACCCTGATTTGTATAAAAAATCCGATGTTCGTCCAGTACACCGTGAAATCACGGTAGAACAAGCGATTTCGTTAGCCAAAGCCCAGGGGTACCGGATTATGGCGGTTGCAACCTGATTTCCTTCAAAGCTGCATGTAATACATTTTTTTACATTTGGTCGTCTAGTTGCACGGCTTATTTGGCATGCTCATTTTCATTGTTACGTGCGTTTGATAAGGATTTCAGACTT
>NZ_BDUF01000080.1 GCF_002335525.1 Effusibacillus lacus | reverse complement strand
TCTTTGTTCTTCAAGATGTGATAGATGGCCGTTAGCAGCATACGAGCAATGGCAATAATGGCGCGCTTGTGGCCTCTGCGTTTCTTCAGTTGCAAGTAGCGGTTTCGGATTTCGGGATGCTTTTCGCTTTTAACAACGGCGGTTGCACACTGTACCAAAAGAGGCTTGATGTAGCAGCCGGCTCTCGAAATCCTTACTGACTTTTTCTTGCCGGCACTTTCATCATTTGAAGGTGTAAGTCCTGCCCAAGAGCATAGATGCTTAGCTGTCGGGAACACGTCCATGTTCACACCGATTTCCGAAACCACGGCAATGGCGGAAAACAGGTTTTTGAAGGACGGAACAGTTAAGATCAAGTTGATTTCGTCCAGGTAGGACTCGGCAAGAGAAAGAATAATGGCTTCTAGCTCCGCTTTTCGGGATTCGAGGTCTTCGTAGTGTTGTTTGATAACCTTGATTTTTCCAGCCTGCTCTGGCGTAATGAGTCCGTCAATCGCAAGCTCCAGTTCAGGAAGTTTCCCGATCATGGAGGGGTGAATGAGCGGCTCGAGGTCAAAAGATGTATCGAGCGGATCGTCCAGCAGCTTATCAATGATCTTCATGGAGCTTTTGCCGAACGTATCCGATACGACATTTCCAAGCTGAATGTTGGAAACCGTCAGGCTGTTTTGCAGCCGAT
>NZ_BDUF01000079.1 GCF_002335525.1 Effusibacillus lacus | reverse complement strand
GCGGAACTGTGCGGTACATCCGTACGGAGTATCTACCGTGACATCAAGCGGTTGGATGAAGCCGGAATCCAGATCCTGCTGCAGGGGAACAAAGGCTATTACCTGATTGACAATATTGTTCAGGCACAGGGCCGCCTGGCAGCTGAAGAGTATCTTGCAATCTCCCTTTACCCGATTTTGTACGGACAATCCAAGCTGAAGAATCACCCCTTTCAACAGTCGTTCCGAACGGCCATGGAGAAGATTCTTACGCGGTTTAAAGTCAACGATGAACTGCTGCAGTTGGGGAAACGGATTCGCATCCACTCGGAGCAGATGCAGCCGGAACAGGAAACTGTGATGCAGAAGATCATTGAGGGCATCATCCGGGAAGTGACTCTTCACTGCACCTATTTCTCCATGTATCGGGAAGAACTGACCACCCGCATGATCGACCCTTATTATCTGGTGCCGCGCGGCGGTCATTTGTACCTGATTGGCTATTGCCACGAACGGGAGGATCTGCGGACTTTCCGCTTG
>NZ_BDUF01000078.1 GCF_002335525.1 Effusibacillus lacus | reverse complement strand
TCAGCTCTATTTTAGTTGCTCCCTGAAAACCAGATGCGAATATGAGATGCGCTGGGATCCACCTTCCCGGATTTCATTTCCGGGGCCCCCGCAAAGTACTCGGAATATGCTTCGAAGCATTCTCTTCACTTTGTGGGGTGTTTCGATTAAGCCCTCGATCGATTAGTACTGGTCAGCTCAACATGTCACCATGCTTACACACCCAGCCTATCCACCCTGTCTTCTTCAGGGGATCTTA
>NZ_BDUF01000077.1 GCF_002335525.1 Effusibacillus lacus | reverse complement strand
GGCCATTTTGCCGAGTTCCTTAACGAGAGTTCTCCCGAGCACCTGAGGATTCTCTCCTCGCCTACCTGTGTCGGTTTGCGGTACGGGCACCGGCTTCCTCGCTAGACGCTTTTCTTGGCAGTGTGAAATCAGGGACTTCGGTACTTCCTTTTCCCTCGGCGTCACAGCTCAGTCTTATAAGAGACGGATTTGCCTATCTCTCAACCTCACTGCTTGCACGGCCATCCAACAGGCCGCTCTCCCTATCCTCCTGCGTCACGCCATTGCT
>NZ_BDUF01000076.1:102280-125073 GCF_002335525.1 Effusibacillus lacus | reverse complement strand
CATGATCGACCCTTATTATCTGGTGCCGCGCGGCGGTCATTTGTACCTGATTGGCTATTGCCACGAACGGGAGGATCTGCGGACTTTCCGCTTGTTCAGTCGAATTAACCCACAAAAAGTTCTACATCGAAGATGACTTTGATATTGATGCCTATCTCGCCAATCTTTGGGGCATCACGGCGAGTTCGGAGGAAGTGACGTTCAAGGTCCGGTTCTCGAAGGAAGTGGCCCGGTACATAAAAGAAGAGCGGTATGAATCAAGACCCGATTTTGTCGATCAGGAAGACGGTTCCTTGCTGCTGATCGTCACCACCCGCGGGACAGACGAATTCTTGCGCTGGATGAAGCAGTTTGGGAAGGATGCGGAGTTGTTGGAGCCGGTTGAGTATAGAGAGAGAATGCTTGATGAGATAAGGGAAATGGAACGAAGGTATGGGCGGAAGAACTGATGTTCCGTGACAGGATCTGTCATATTAACTGATAAAGTGAGGGTAGCATTCAGGGTAAGGGGGCTGCTTCCATGATTCATCAGTATTTGTTTATTGACTTCGAATTCACAATTCAGGAGGATGACCGAAAACGGCGAGATTTTTTTCAGGAGTTCCTTGAGGTGGGCATTGTCTCGGTTCTAGATAACGAAGTCTATGAAACCTACAACTCGTTTGTAAAACCGGAATTGAATCCTGTATTAACGGGCCGTTGTAAAGATTTCCTGGAAATTGCTCAGGAGGACGTGGATGGCGGCATATCTTTCGACAACTTGTCAGCAAGTTAGAAGAATACTATATCCCTGAATTCACCACGGTAGTCATCTGATCTGGGAGAATATGGATATGTATGTCCTTAGGAAAAACTGTAAAAGCGGGGGGATACCTTACCCGTTTTAACGCCAAACAATTATTACACATATTTTTCTACTTTAAAAGCAGGGAAAAGGGTTTGGCTGTGGAAACTAAAATGTAAGTGAAACTATACCTAATTTTAAAAATTGGCTACGGACTAAGCTTAATTACACCGATGGAGGTATAGAATGAAAACGCAGATTGTTCAAGTAGCAAGCATCACTCCTCCCAAACCCGTTTTAAAGTGGGCAGGAGGAAAACAGCAAATGTTAGATATTCTGCTTCCAAACGCTCCCAAAAAGTATAACAAGTATATTGAGCCTTTTTTTGGTGGAGGGGCTTTATTTTTTGCTTTATTACCTGAAAAAGCAATCATTGCTGACTCAAACCCTGAGATAATTAACTTGTACCGTTGTTTGAGTGAAAATGTTGAGGATGTTATATCAATCCTCAAAACTATGCCCTACAGTAAAGAGGACTATTACGAAATCAGAGCCACTAACCCGGATACATTAACTCCTATGCAACAAGCAGCAAGAACAATATATCTAAATAAGACATGTTTTAATGGGTTATATCGGGTAAATAAGAAAGGACAATTTAATGTCCCATTTGGGAAGCAAAAAAACCCGAATTATTGTGATGAACAAAATCTTAGAGCTGCAAGTGAAGCCCTGAAAAACGCCGAGATAGTCCTTGGTGATTATAAAGACGTTCTTGGAAGGTATGCTGAACTTGGTGATTTAATCTTCTTGGATCCTCCATATCTTCCTATATCGGAGTATGCGGATTTCAAACGATATACCAAGGAACAGTTTTATGAAGAAGACCACCATGAGCTGGCGCAGGAAGTAAAAAGGTTACATGAGTTAGGTTGTCATGTTCTTCTAACAAATTCGAATCACCCTTTAGTATACGAATTATATGACGAATTTAAGATTTCGGTATACCCAACGAGGAGAAGTATTAACAGTAAAGGCTCCAAACGTAAAGGTGAAGACGTATTAGTTAAAGTAGAACCTAAGAAACAGATTTTTGTTGTACCTGAAAAAATCCAACTATCCCCACAAGTTAGCTTATACCCTTCTACTCGTTATATGGGTAGCAAACAAAACCTTTTGGAATATATTTTGGGGGTTGCAGAACAGTTCAAGTTTGAAACGGTCTTGGATTTATTTAGTGGTAGTGGCGTCGTTAGTTACTTGTTTAAGGCTCATAACAAGCAAGTGATAAGTAATGATTATATGGCGTTTTCTGCATGTATTACAAAAGCCTTGGTTGAAAATAACAATACTACACTTAATGAAAGAGACTTGGCAATATTACTTGATACTAACGTTCTAACGGATAATCTTGTATCAGAAACCTTTAAAGGGCTTTATTTTGAAGATGAAGATAACCAGTTCATTGATATTATTAGAACCAATCTTTCTCGATTAAGAGATCAATATAAACGTGCCTTGGCACAAGCCTCATTAGTTAGAGCTTGCCTTAAAAAGCGTCCAAGAGGAATTTTTACATATACAGGATACCGATATGATGATGGACGACGTGATTTAACACTATCATTAAAAGAGCAGTTTTTAGAAGCAGTAGAGCAAATGAATTTAGCCGTGTTCGATAACGGCAAAGCTAACAAGAGTCGCCATGGTGATGCAATGGAATGCAAACAAAAAGCTGATTTAGTTTATATGGATCCACCCTACTTTAGCCCTCTTTCCGATAATGAATATGTTCGAAGATACCATTTTGTTGAGGGGCTTGTTAGAGATTGGAAAGGCGTAGAAATGCAATGGCACACGAAAACTAAGAAATTTAAAAGTTATCCTACACCATTCAGTTCTCGAAATGGTGCTTATGAAGCTTTTGATATTTTATTCAAGCGATACAAAGACAGTATTTTAATTGTCTCTTATTCTTCCAATTCTTTACCAACCAAAGATGAAATGATTGGATTAATGACCAAATACAAAGAAAATGTTGAGGTTGTTGCTGTTGACCACCGTTATTCGTTTGGAAACCAAGGACACAAGGTAGAAGACAATAATAATCTCGTAAAAGAATATCTTTTCGTAGGTTATTAATAGAGGTGTAATGGTATGACACTAAAAGCTTGGTATATAGGAAATACAACTGTCAGAAATCCTTCGAGACTAAAAGAAGGGTTGAGAGTTTTAGCTAGTTCGTCTCTTCATGGAAACCTCATTAAGAAAAATCAACCTGAATTAGCAAAACTCTTAGATAGGGAAGGCATAGTGGATTTAAAGAGATCGTCAGAAGACGATATAAGTGATATGGGGAGAAAGTGGAAGGCAGCTCTTACACAGCTTGGCTTCCTTACTCCCGACCCTGACACAATATCTGGATTTAGGTATGAACCCTATACGATTACTCCAAATGGCAGAAGGCTCATTGAGGCTGATACTTTACCTAAAGAACAAGAATGTTTTCTAAGAGCATTATTAGCACACCAGATTCCCTCAGATATAGAAGGCTTTCCTGCTGGTCCAATATTTAGCCCTTTGAGAATAGTTCTTGAAGTCTTATCTGGTTTAGGGAATTATGGTTTAGAGCCTTATATAAGTCGTAATGAAATGGCTTCTATTGTTATGCTAACTCGAAGCGTTGAGGATATACCAGAAGCCATTAATAAAATAAGGGAGTTTCGCGAAGAAGAAAGCAGATTTCTAATCCCAAGGGAAAAGAAGCGCTTTTACAAAGCATATAGGGAAAATGTAGCAGCGAATATTCCCTCACAAAATGCTGATACAATTTATACATACGCTGACTGCAATTTCCGATATCTCAAATTAACTGGGTTGTTTATAGAGAGAGGCCAAGCTCTATATATCATAGACCATAAAAAATCTATTGTTGAGCAAATATTAGCTACACCTTTTCAACCCATACCTGAGAATGAATACCCCAAAACTTTGTGGAATGGCGCAATTCTTCCGACTGATAATGCTCCTAATGCAATTGTTGCAATTCAGTCATTGGTCAAAATGTTGCAAGAAAATGGTCAAGAGGTAGAAGTTCCTGACCTCTTCAAAATGGAAGCACAAGATTTATCACAGTACAGACTTTCCCTAGAAGATAAATGGTTTAAGCTTCTTGAAACAAGATATGCTGAAAGACAAGCAACGGAATGGGCGGATATTCTTAACTATCTCAAAGAATTAACCCAACCAAGAAGAGGTGGTATTGTACCACAAGGGGAAGCGCCAGCTTATTTCGAGTGGGCTTTGTGGAGGGCGTTTCTAGCAATAAACTCTCTTGTTAATAAGCCTTGGGAAGCTCGAAGGTTCAAGATTGATGCAGATTTCCAGCCAGTTGGGCTGGCACCTGGAAATGGACCAGATATGGTCTTTGAATTTGAGGATTTTGTGGTAGTTGCAGAGGTTACTCTAACTGCTTCTTCAAGACAAGAAGCCGCAGAAGGAGAACCTGTACGCCGCCACGTAGCACAATATGTTGACCATTATAGTTCGCTTGGAAAAAAAGTTTATGGATTGTTTATAGCAAATAAAATTGATTCTAATACCGCTGAGACTTTTAGAATAGGCGTATGGTATCGTCAAGACGATTCAAGAATGGCTCTACAAATTGTTCCTTTAACTTTATCACAATTTATTGAATTGTTTGAGGCGGGGTTTGCAAGCGGTAGAAATCACTTAGATTGCAAAATGATTGAACAAATTATTCGTGATTGTTTAGTTGATAGCAATAATGAGGCCCCGAAATGGAAAGAAAAAATCAATGAAAATGTAGGAAGAATGGTTGACCGCATCAGAAGAATATCTTAGAACTCTTATCCCCCTGAAAGTTTTTGTCATGGTTATGGATCTAGTTATATGGTAAGGTGTTACTGCTAAAGAAAATTGGTCTTAGGACGACGTGCTATGTTGTCCAGAAATTGATGGGAATGATAGCCGAAACGTTTCCGCCCACTACACCTCGAATTTTTATCTCGAATTTCGAAAGTAATGTAGCTTTAAATTACTTGAGTTTTGCAAATTAAGCCGTTTATCGCAAAAGTGGGCATAGTTCGACAACTCCTTACAATGTCTCTCTCATTGTCACAGCCTAGTGTACCATTATGAATATAATTCAGGTAAAACAAGGTCTTGGCAGTTTTCCAAGACCTTATTTTACTAACTTTATCTTGATTTCCGATGCTAGCTTCCTTATTTGTTTCCACTGCTCAGTATGTCCTTCTAAGAGAGAGAGAAGGGAATCCACTGTCTGCAAGAATTCTTCTTTATGCTCAATTCGAACTTTTTTGATGCTTGAGAGCACTTCTTCCGAAAGCTCGCATCTGGAAGGAAGTCCACTGAGCAGTTGATGCAGTTTTTTCACAACTTCAATCTGAAAGTAGTTGAAGTTGCCTTCAATGTCAATTTCGGGAAGGGTATTATCATCAACTAACTTTATTTCCGGTTTTTCTTTTATCCGCTTTTTTTCTTGTTCATATTCAAACCAATCATTAATCAACTGATGGGAGGGTTTTTGTAATAGATATTCCTTACTATCATCGCTGATATCACTAGCTGAAAATAATTTTGCTATGAGCTTGACATCCTGGGAGCTTACCTCTTCTTCTGCTACTTTTTTAGCAAGAGCATCTCGGTACTCAATAGCTACATTTTTAAGAGGGAGCACCTGTTCTTCAGTTAGCCTTCCTTTTATGATTTCGCTCCCGCCGTGAATCTTTTGCTGAATCTCTTTCCCGAAGTTTAGAAGATCAAGCTTTTGGCTAATGTAGTTTAGTGATTTTCCCAAACGGCTAGCCAAGTACTTTTTTGAGACCTTGAAAGAAGGATCGCTCATTAACTTTTCAAACGCCTTCGCTTCTTCAATTGGTGTAAAACTCTCACGTTGGATATTTTCGGTTAGTTGTTCCAAATATATATCGAGATCCGAAGCGTTTTCAGCAAGGATGCAAGGAATCTCTTTAAGCCCTAACAGCCTACAAGCCTTATAGCGTCTGTTTCCAAAAACGATCTTGTACCGTCCGTTCTCAATGGGCCGTACCTTGATAGGATTCAAAAGCCCTAGTTCCTTAATGCTTTCGGCTAGTTCCTTCAGCGATGATTCATCAAAGTTATATCGTGGCTGCTGTAGATCTTCATCTATTAGGTCCAATGCTACGTTTAATACTTTCACAAAAATTCATTCCTTTCAATTATCAGTTCCAGTGTCGTCGATAAACAATGCCATTTGCTCACTCGTCCGCTTTCGTTTCTTCCCTATTTGTTTACCTGCTTTTTCAATTTCTTCAGCACGCCGAAGAAATCCTAACCCTCTCCTTTTCATGGGACGAGCAAGTTCGTTAAATTCTTCTTCTGTATCAGGGTTAATGTATCCATTCTTTGTGTACCCGACGTATCGGATTTCTTCATTTCTGTCTTTTAATATTTTCATTTGATACTTTAGTCTACTCCTGTCGCTGTCTTTACTTAGCTTGAAACCTAACTCATCAGCAATCTCTCTTAGGTGTTTGGGACCTGTATTTTTGAGATTGATGAGTATCTTCTCAAGCCGTAACTTCGAGTCAAAATTCCATTCGAAAGTCATTCAGTTTCCTCCTTTCTGGGTCACCCCTCCCACAAGATGACTGAACAAGAAAAAGGGATTATATATAATTTCGTCAATATCCTCTTCATTTCCTCCTATTTGGACAAATTATGACAAATAACCAATTTATCATAAATTATCAAGGAAATAGTACTAATATCGAATTCTTTCAAACCGGATTTATATTAGTAGGAGCCAATTAATCTACTGCAATGGTTGCCTTTTTGAATTCAGGATTCGTACATAAGGCAGTTTTCAGGATATATCTTCCAAATATCAGGTGTATATGATATACTAACTCTGTTGCGAACGTACATTCTGTTTTTGGGGAGGTTGGAGGAAACCTATGAGGCTCAGCAGGATTACAATAAAGAACTTTCGTCGTATTGAATACGCTGACATCACCATTGCACCTACGACATTCATTATTGGACATAACAATATCGGAAAGACTACCATAATAAAAGCCATTGATGCCTTGCTATCATTAAGTGAGACTGTAAAACCGCAAGATTTTAGAATACTGAAAGATAAATCAATTGCTGACACCATCGAAATTTGTGGCTTTTTTTCTGACATAGATGATGCTACTGCTAACAGTCGAGGCTTCAAAGGGAGGGTGGTAGGAGGTCAGTATATATACAAAAAAACTTATAATTTAAGCTCACCTTCAAAACCGAAAATTACCACTTTTCAGTATGATTACGAAATAACTGATCAATTCCAAGGTATCACGACATGGGAAGACTTAATGAGTTGTACTGGATTAAGCGAAGAAGAACTTACTTCCATTCTTTCGGAGAAAAGACCCAAGAAAGACACGCTACCTAAAGAGTGGGAGCTTAAGATTGACGGGGCGGTTGAGTGGAAACTTGATTCAGAACCTAAGGAAGTTGAAAATCCCGGAGGCATACCTAGCGTTGTTCTTTCAAAGTTACCTAGGCTAGTTCATATTCCGTCATACACCGACGTTAATGATATTGGAAAGGCGGATGGGAATAAAACCCTACTGGGCGAATGTCTGGGTATCCTTTTCGAAGATCTGATGTCACAAAACGAAATTGCTGCAGGAATTCAAGCTCAACTAGAACTATTGCAAACACAGATGTCACCGGAGACAGATGGCTCAATTATTGATCGGTTGTGTAAAGAAGTTAATCAGGTTATCTCTGATGTGTTCCCTGATTGTGGTATTGCCATAAATCCATCGTTAAATAACTTATCAAGCGTCCTAAAACCTCAGTATTCGGTCGAGCTTTATTCCAACGTTCATACAGATGCCGAACGCCAAGGAACGGGACTGGTTCGGACTGGGATCTTCTCAATGTTAAGGTACCATTCTCACATTAAACTTAAGGAAGGAGCTACATCAAGACCGTTACTTGTCGCCTTTGAAGAACCGGAAATATATTTGCATCCTTCAGCTGCTAATTTACTACGTGATACGATCTACGCTTTGGGTCAGTCCGATCAAATTATATGCACGACTCATTCACCTTGGATGATCGATTTAAGCAAAGATTGGCAAAGCTTGACGAAGTTGTACATAAACCAAAATGACTATACATCTGCATTAAACTACGGACTTTCCGATGCGACCTCTACTTTACAGGAAAATGAAAAAGAACAAATAAAGATGATTAAGACTTTCGATGATGAATTGTCAAGAATCTTTTTCGCTGAAAAGTGTGTCGTTGTTGAGGGGGACTCTGAGCTAATCGCCATAAAAAATTCGTTGAAACATTTGCCTCCATCCATTCGAAAAGAAATCTTATCAAAAGTGCAAGTTGTCAAGGCCAGAGGCAAAGGAGCTATTATTCCAATCATAAAGTATCTGAAGGCTCTTTCTATACCCTTTCATGTAATTCATGACAGAGATAAGGGGAAAGAAGGAGCTGAGAAATTTAACAACCCCATTTTAGAAGCAGCGGGGGCCCCCCAACGGGTTTCCGTCTTAGATAATTGTCTTGAGGATTGTCTTGGTTATTCAGTCCCTTCATCGGACAAGCCGTATCACACTCACCTGGAAACGTCTAAATGGACATCATGGGATGATATTCCTGAAACTTGGAAAGAAGTGATGCAGAAAGCATTCGAGTTTTCCTTATAACAAATATAACTTATTAATACTTTGAGCTGAAGGCGATCTTAAAACACTGGTTGTGTTTTAGATCGCTTTTTTAATAATGCAAGTGTTCAAGATGTAAATGCATATCCTCCATTGTTCTTCGTGCAGCCAACTTTTTGATTATTACAAGAAAAGCCACTGCAAAGTATGCAGCGACTCGTTATGTACGGATTGCCGAACTATCTCCTCGATTTCGAACGTGTCTTTATGTTCGAAACACGTGCAGCAATGTGAGACTTGTCTGGAATCGGCCGCCGTGGACGAGTATCATTTGTGCACACAATGCAACCAATTTTGTTGTACCAGATGCAATCCCGACAAAATTTGCTCATTATGCAGCTCTTTAAAACCCGTTGCAGGCATTACGCCGCAAATCAACAAGATCCTTTCATTGGTCGGGGGGAAAGTATCGTCGAAGAAATTCGAGTATGCCGAAAAAGGCAACAGAATCGCTTTGCTGGGAAAAGGGCTGATGTTCAAAGACTTTTTTGTAGTGTTTGATAAAAAAGAAGAAAAAATTATCAGTCTCCAACATTACGGACTCTTTAACAAAAAGAAGTAGACTTGTTCGTGGTCCAAAACAGACTATCAACTAAAACAAAACCGCCATTTTTTCCTCTAGGAAGAAATGGCGGTTATTATGCAAAATCCTTTGGAGAGAGAGATTTGATAGACTCGGATGTGGTCATATAATCTCCTCTTTTATAAGCTTCTAAGCTCTTTTCAATCATTTCCCGCAGCTCATCGTCCGACTCTACATCGGCAGCAATCGATTGAGAATCTTCCTCTTGTAACACGATTGTAAACTTGCCTTTTCCCGGTATAAATCCACCACAACTGTTCACGTTTGGTTTATTATAACATGTTTTATGCAGTCATGTGCTGTCGTAACTGCACATAAGTAAGATGATACAAGGAGAGTAAGCATTAAAGCGACCAGCGCACCGAAAGAAATCGTCAGCCATTGCTCCAGCAAGTGAGAGCCACCTGTCCAACAGTTTAGAGCCAGCCTTCCGGACAAGAGAGCCACTGGACTGATCCTTCTGTTACAATGATCTCATGCACTGTTTGAGAGCAGTGTAAATCATTCGTGTGGAGGTCATTTTATGACCCAGTATCGGGAAATTCTGCGGCTTCACAGCCAAGGGATCAGTCAGCGGGGAGAACAGGAATTGATGTATAGTGGCGAATAAGAGAAAATCAAAATCCTCAGTGCCCCGCCATAAAAGGTTGGACAGGCATGGCCGTCTTCAGGCCGCAAAACACTGGTTCCCAAAGTATGTCGGAAAAAATCTTGTTCAGGGCTACAAAAAACGTTTTGGCGTGAGTCTGGAATGTGCCATCCGGGAACTTGAAGTATTGGGAATCGAACTGGATCAGAAATATATCAAGCAAGTTAGGCAGAGTGAAGAAGCCCGGCTGCGAAACAGAAGAGAACGTAAGTTAAGAATGGTGAATGATATGGAGGACGATTCAAGTATAGATTCCACTTTCTGTTTTATTGCAGGACATACCGAAAATGGTTTTCCATATGGTACTACTTGGGAAGAAGAAAAAAGAAATCGGGAAAAGTTGGCTGATCAACGGGAGCGGGACTCCCTTGGAGAAAAGCTTGATGATTTGGTGAAGGGAACGAATGAAACAAAATGTTCTTTTAACTTCACTGATATCCGGAATGGTTCGGTTTATTCCCGACCATATCATTGATAGAGTTATTTTGAACAGGGACTTGTAAAGAACATTCAGATCCAGAAACCCTGGATCCATGCCACTGTACTTGGCAATTACGGCGATTACAATGTCTAAATTCACTTGTCCGATTTTTCCAAAAGCCGCTGTGACTGTCCGCACGATGGGTACTGCAAGCACATGGCTGCCGTCGTTTATTTTATTCGAGAAGATGCGGAGCAGTTGGATGCAATTGAAAATGCGCATGAACCGGTCGAAAAAACTAAACCAGACTCTAAAGAACCAGATGACCTGGAGGAACTACTGAAAGATCTGGAGAGACAACACCTGCTGGAAATATTGCAAGAGCTTGTGGCAGCCGACCCAACAGTTAGGGAATCCATCCGCCAACTCCTCATTGACAGGGAGCGAACCTCCAAGCTGAATACGCATCAAATCCGTCACCAGGGTTTGTACAGTTCAATCAAATATTACCAAAAAGAAGTTCCCCTTGTTCTTAAAGATTGTGAGGCTCTGTTTACCAAAACCGTAATCTCTTCCGATGACGACGATGATCGATGGGATTACGAATATTATCATGATGACGAAGATAGGTTGGAATGGGATTTTGAGGCAGGATTGAACAGATTGAACCGATTTGCAAAGGAACTTCTAAAACTTGTTGCGCCGGAACACTATATTTCCGGTACCGTAGGTTTGTTGGTTACCTTAAAAGGGATGGAAGATTGGATGAGGATGAATACAGCAGTGAGTTAAGCGATGGATTTACCGTTATCGAGGATTATTTGTGGGAGGCGCAGGAACGGGTCAAAAAGTACGGCGACACAAATCCGAGAGCGGAGGAATTTCTCCACGAACTGATCGAATGAAACCACGACTCATTTTTCAGCTAATCTTATTGTATAATGAATCAAAATCTTGCTAATACACTCCAAAATATAAGGAGGAAAAAATCATGAAAAACAAAATCCAAAAAATCACACCCAACTTGTGGTTCGATACACAAGCCGAAGAGGCGGCGAAGTTTTACACTTCTATCTTTAAAAATTCCAAGATCGGTAGAATCACTCGCTATGGAAAAGAAGGGCATGAAATTCACGGGATGCCAGAGGGAATAGTAATGACCGTGGAATTTCAACTGGAAGGACAAGAATTCGTAGCATTAAATGGCGGTCCGCATTTCAAATTCACTGAGGCAATATCATTTATCGTCAATTGTGAGGATCAAGAAGAATTGGACTATTATTGGGAAAAACTCTCCGAAGGCGGAGACGAAAAGGCTCAAGTGTGCGGTTGGCTGAAAGATAAGTACGGTGTGTCTTGGCAAATTATTCCTACCGCTCTAAACGAGATGCTAAGCGACCCCGATCCGGAGAAATCAGAAAGAGTTATGAAAGCATTGATCCAAACGAAGAATAAAATTGACATAAAAACTTTATTGCAAGCGTATGAGGGATAGAGTTGCGATTGTTTTACTTGAGGTGGCCACTGGAATCATCGCCGATAAGTGGGGCCGGACGCAGACTCCCGAAACGTTGAACTTCATATTCAAATGGCTGAAGGAGCATAGGGCCTCCGTATATCCGAATGAATTTGTCCATTTCTCGGTTGCTGTTTCCCATAGTGACCTGGCGTTGTTGGAGAGTTGCACAGATGAGCTGGCAGCAATCCTGAAAGAATCTCAAATGACAATCCAAAAACGATACGAGTTGTCACAGACAGACACTTCCACTCTTTGGGACAAGCTCCACCAGGTGATTGACAGTGGATTTGAGAAGTACATAACCGACTTTGACAGTGTATATGGAGATTTGATTGTAGAAGAACTGGCAAAGAGAGCAGATGTAGATGCTGACCGGGTCCTCTCCGAACTGAACAAGGAGTACCCGGAAACACACTGGGGTTATGAAGAGCATTTCTACGCACAGCTGGCGGGAAAACTTCGTTTGGAGAGTGCCGTTCCCCGTCTGGTTGGATTCTTGGCGGATGAGCTCTTATATGAAACTGCAGCTGACGCCTTGAGTTGGATACAAAGCAAGAAGTCTGTGGAACTGATGGAAGAACGATTTTTTGAAGGGGACTGGGAGTTCCGCCTGTCTGCCGCCCATTTTATTGGGCAGAATCAAACTGCCGGAAACCGAACAAGCCCTGGCAAGGCTTTACGCCCAAGCTGAGGAAGAGGACATTGCCACGTTGTTGGTGGATGGATTATGCAAACTATTCTCAAAAGAGGGCTTCCCCTTGTACGAGAGAGGGTTCATCAAGGGTATACGGAATGGATGCTCGATCTGGAACAATCCCTTTATGTGAACTGCTTGGCTAACGGGGTTGCTATACCCGAATTGGACGAGTACAAAAGGAAAAGAGAGGATCGGGAAGCCAGAGAGAAACGCACGGACAGCGGACGCTCAAATCTGTTGGAGCGTACAAACCAATTGGGCCTACCTGCTAGTAAACCTTATGTCAATCCAAACAAGATAGGACGCAACGACCCATGTCCTTGCGGGAGCGGGAAGAAATATAAGAAGTGCTGTCTGGGCTGAAATAATGGAAGATCAACAATTCGGTTAATCGACAGAGTTGGCGGTAAACAAAACTGGAAGAGGTACAGAAGGACTTTGCTCATGTCCTGGCTTCAACTGAAAAGATTCAGAAAGCCTACAAGCTGATTCGGGACATGTTTATCGTCACAAATAAACGGGAATATGTTCGTGAGGGGAAATTGATTTTTGCGCCATCTATGCTAAACTACAGACATACAGGTTTATAAGATTGCTAATAATAAAAGTGACCGCAGGTGCTGGAACACCTACGGTCGAGGTACAATAGCTGCCCCTCTTGGGGTCGGCTCAATGTTTTCCGCAGTAGACCGCCGGAGTTGTCAGCTCAAGGGCGGTCTATCTTTTTTTCTTTCCCGACAGTATTAACGCGACCAGCGCACCGAAAGAAATCATCAGTGAGATCGCCTCATAAACTGTCATGGCATCACCCCCTTTCCTTAGGGGATGAGCCGACCACCCTTGAGGAGCCTATTCTATTGTACAAGGTCAGTATAGCATACTTTCCGATGAAAACGAACTGATGTTCTGGAAATCGAATTGCCAAGGAAAAAATTCAACAGGAACACCCGCACCAATTTTATGTTATCTTGGGAATTGAACAATTGCTGAGCGGTGAAGGAAAATGAGGTCAAGAGTTGAAGATTTGCAGGCACAACTTGATAAAGCCCTCAAGGAATGTGCCAGGCTACGGGAAGAGAATCAGCGGTTAAGAATACTTCTGGGTATGTCACTGGAAAAAGATGCCGAAAACAAGCTATTCATTGATTCCCGATCCTCAAATCCCACTCCGGAAACCGAGTTGGTCACGAAGCAGTCTTCAACGAAACAAAAAATCGGCTTTGTTTCGCAGTCTGTTCCTTGGTAGAGAAGATGTGTACGCTGTCCGGTGGGAGAGCAAGAACGGAAAATCCGGTTACTCCCCGGCGTGTGCCAATGAGTGGAACAAAGCGGTTTGCAAGAAACCGAAAATCAAATGTTCGGAATGCGCACATCGCATTTTTTTGCCGATGACGGATCAGGTGAGCTTTGATCATCTGAAAGGAAGGCACACGATTGGGATCTACCCTCTATTGCCTGACGAAACCTGTTGGTTTTTGGCAGTTGATTTTGACAAGACAACTTGGAAAGAAGATTCCTCCTGTTTTCTCGAAACGTGCAAGCAAATGAAGATCCCGGCAGCGCTTGAACGATCCCGGTCGGGGAATGGAGCGCACGTCTGGATTTTCTTTGACAATCCTGTCTTGGCATCGCTGGCCCGTCAACTCGGGTGCCTGATTTTAACCCGTACCATGGACAAAAGGTATCAGATCGGTTTGGATTCCTATGATCGTTTGTTTCCGAATCAGGATACGATGCCAAAAGGCGGTTTTGGAAATTTGATCGCCCTGCCTCTGCACGGGAATTCGGGCCAGTACGGCAATACGCTCTTCTTGGACGATAACCATTCACCTTATCAGGATCAATGGCTATTCCTTTCCACCTTGAACAAAATGAAGGCTGACGAAGTCGAACGAATCGTACAGGAAGAAAGCTTCAAAGGCAGCATTCTTGGGGTCAATCAAACATTGGTCAACGATCAAGAAGATTTCGAGGTTTCCTTGTTTCAGGGGCCGGGATTCGATAAAAAAATAGGTGACCGGATCGAGGGACCTTTCCCATCAAAAGTGAAAATTGTGCAAAGTAATCTGATCTACATTGATAAAACCGGGTTGCCTCCATCCATGATCAATCGTATATTGCGGATTGCCGCTTTTCCGAATCCCGAATTTTATAAAGCCCAGGCTATGAGATTGTCCACATTTGGCAAACCTCGCGTAATCAATTGCGCGGAGGAGCATGACCGGAACCTTGCTTTGCCAAGGGGATGTCTGGATCAGGTTCTGGAGTTATTGAAGGATCATAACATCCAGGCCGATTTTTCAGATAAACGGAACCCAGGTAACCCAATAAAGGTTCATTTTAAAGGAGAACTGACACCGCTGCAAGATCTTGCGGCGAAAGCGCTTCTGAAGCATGACAATGGGATTTTGTCCGCAACAACCGCCTTTGGCAAGACTGTGGTCGCCTCTTATTTAATCGCTGCACGTAAGGTCAACACATTGGTTTTGGTTCATCGCAAACAATTGATGGAGCAGTGGAGAGAACGATTGGCTGCATTCCTGGATATTCCGCTGAAGGAGATCGGTCTAATTGGAGGCGGAAAAGACAAGCGTGGCGGTTTGATCGATGTCGCGATGCTGCAAAGTGTCAATTTTCGGGGTGTGGTAAAAGATTTTGTTGCCGAATACGGTCAGGTCATCGTTGACGAATGCCACCATCTCTCAGCTTTCAGTTTTGAGCAAGTCCTTAGGCAAGTGAAAGCCAAGTATGTGACAGGGTTAACCGCTACACCAATCCGCCAGGACGGACATCATCCGATTGTCATGATGCAGTGTGGTCCGATACGGTTTCGGGTGGATGCCAAATCACAGGCAACCGCACGTCCTTTTGAACATGTTGTCATTCCAAGGTACACCAGTTTCAGTCTGCCGGAACCCAACGAAAAAGCGGGCATTCATCAGATCTATGAAGCTTTGGCGCTCGATGAGAATCGTAATACTTTAATATTTGACGATCTACTGATGGCTTTGGACGAAGGCCGGTCTCCCTTGCTGTTAACAGAACGAACTGCACATGTGGAGTACTTTGCAAATCGATTGAAAGGTTTTGCCAAAAATGTGATTGTGCTCCGAGGTGGCATGGGGAACAAACAGCGCCAACAGGTTGTTGACAAACTGCAAAGGATTCCGGATGGGGAGGAAAGAGTTCTGATTGCCACCGGACGATTCATCGGGGAAGGGTTTGACGATCCCCGGCTGGACACCTTGTTCCTCGCCATGCCAATCTCCTGGAAAGGCACTCTGCAGCAATATGCGGGACGATTACACCGTTTGCACAGTAACAAACGCGTGGTCCGGATCTATGATTATGTTGATTCCCACATCCCCGTGTTGAAGAGGATGTATGAGAAACGTATGCAGGGATACCGGGATATGGGGTATCAAACGGAAACGAAAGGATAGATTCAGCGAAAAAAATCCGGTGCGAGATGCATCCATTGCGGCCAACCGATTTGGGCAATCGGCAGTTCTTTTGTTGGTTGGGACGGTTGTTTCACTTGCATAACGGGCGACAGTGACGATTCGCAGGATTATGAAATCGATGAGGTGTGTTGATCCAATATCTGAACGGTTAATCCAAACAGCACCGATCCTGTTGTGCTAAGGGTTTTAAAATAGTGTTCATGCAGCCCACTTTTTGATCATAACAAGAAAAACCACTACAAGTATGCAGCGACTTGTTATGAGAATTGGTAAATGTACCGAACTTTCAGCTCCAAAAGCGGCACCGAAGAATGAGAAGCGCGAACTGCTTGTATCTGTTTCAAAGTAACAGCCGAGTCATAAGCAACATACTCGATTAGAAGTACGCCCGGCATGGGCGTCATTTTTACGGTCTCAGTCAAAAAGTTAGCGCGTAACAATATTCAGACTCGCTTGGCCGCTGGGAACTTCACATTCCCATAACAGGTACTTTTTTGCTTCGCGCGATTTTACTGTATCAACGGAGTATGCCGTACAAACGGCCTTGTTCATAGCAAGTTCCATAACACAATATCCGTGCGTTGTGCTGTCAAACAATTTGATCCATGGATTTTCCAACAGTACGAGAGTTGACAATTTCTTGATTGCTTCGCTCACCACTACGTCACTCGTGTTCAGGACAGGACCGGTAATTTGATTCAGAATCTCTTGCAATACGGGAAGCGGAATCGGATTCGAGCCGGAAACCCTGCCGTAAACAGCCTGTTCCACCAATTCTTTAAGATTGGAGGATGTCACAGACCCGACCATAAACTCAACCCCGACGGCTGCGTGATCCGGGTCTTGTTCGTAGTCCACTTTGACGAGATTGGCTTCATATGTGTGAAGATCGCCGGTAATTACAAGAAAGTTCCGGACCCCCGCATTTTTCAATTCTTGTGTAATGATTTTCCGCTCGCCTGCAAATCCGTCCCATGCGTCCAGATTCAGGTATTTTCCAAACAGTTTCAGCGGTGTGTACTGAACTTCATTCCCCCAAATTTTCCAAATCGCGGTCGAATTTTGAACCCGGTTTAAAAACCAATCCCTCTGACCGCTGGTTGCAACACCCAACATTGATTGACTCGGATCATTCATTTTCTCGCAGCCGTCGGCAAGATATCTCTCCCCAAGCAGTCCTTCCCCGCAAGGATGTGCGCTTCTGTACAGTCTCTCGTCAGTCAGAATCAACTCTGCCAGATTTCCAATGCGTATCGCCCGGTAAATCTTCAATGAGTCTTTAAAGCCTTTTGACGCATCAAAAATCAATCTGGCCGGCATATATTCAAACCACACCTGATTGGCTGTCAACCGGCGCGACGGATTTGATTCCGGACTGTCATCCGGTGCAACAGCCGGATAATAAGTATCGTTGGCAAATTCATGATCATCCCATATGGCAATCACCGCATGAGTTTCATGCAACTTTTGCAAGTCCGGATCGGATCGATAGGTGCGGTACAATGTCCGGTAATCCTCCAATGTAAAAGCCTTGGAGGTGTTTCCCGGCAATTTGATCTGTCTGTCCGGCAAAGGATTCTGATAGTTGGGGTCGCCGACAGATTCGTAGATATAGTCACCGAGGTGCACAACAAAATCAAGGCTTTCCTCTGCCAAAAAACGATACGCATTGTAGTAACCGTTGGTATAATCCGCACAGCTCACAAAGGCAAACCTGCAGTTGTCCGGAGTGGAATTGGATTCTGCCAGAGTTTTGAACTTCCCTGTTTTCGTCACGTGACCGAACCTGGTGATAAACCGGTAATAATAAACTGACTCATGAAGGAGCCGTCCATCCAGGTCCACTTTTACAACATTGTCAAAGTCTTTGTAAATGGGTGCGTATCCCCTGAGTGCCACACTGCTGAAATTCTCTGCCGCGCTTACTTCAAACATTACGAATTGACCATTCGCAATCGCTTCCGCAACAGAAGAATTGACGCGCGACCTATTGGGATTCTCCAGCCATTGTATAAGCCCGGAATCAAATTGGTTTGTGCTGATGCCTTGAACCATTTCCGGATCCACTCTTGTCCAGATCATCGCTCCCGTAGGGGTCGGATCACCGGATGCAACCGACTGCGGAAATCCGTATCCCGGCGTAAAGGACGGGGTAAAAACAGGGACGGACGCTGTTTTCCCGTTACCTGCTGCCATCGTGATTTTCACCAGACCGTTGCTGTTGAAATTTTCTACCAGGAAAAAGGCAGAACCGGCAAGCAAAGATTTAAGAAACAACCTGCGTCTGCTATCCATGGAAACACCCCTCCACATATATACTTTTTTTCCAGTTTAATCGAGCAAGTTTAATAAGAAGTTACAGAATAGTAAAGAACAAGTTAATTGTTGAGAGGATGGAACCAGCAAAATGCGACATTTTTTGACCTGCAAAGGATATTGTGCCTGTACAGAGAATTAGTTTGATATCTAAGACAGAACACATTACGACCAAGCGTATACTCGGTCTTTCATTGAAGAATGGAGGATTTTTATGAAAATCGGAAGAAACGATGCCTGTCCTTGCGGCAGCGGCAAAAAGTACAAAAAATGCTGTATCCCAAAATATGATAAGCCGGTTGCTACTCCTGCCCCTTTAAAAATTCACAGAGATGAAGATTTCTTCGACATGAGAGGCTTCAAAGAATGGTTTGACAAGGCTTGGACCCCTGACAAAGTAAAGCGATTAAGCGATCAAGAGATCTTGCACAAGCTTCACGACATGCATATCCCAATGACCAAAGAACAGTTCCTGATAGATATTGAAGGTGAAGTAGATTTCCCGCCCGTCTATGAACTTTGGAAAAAAAGGTATTCCTTGCCGATCGAACACAAAGATGCTGACTTGGTTCTCTTTGCCATACCAGAATTGTGGCGTCGCTGGGCACCTGATCAAATCGCCTTGTTTATGCTTGAGGATATGATGGAAGCGATGACCGAATCCGGATCGAAAACCCCCAAACTGCCGCAATTCGAGACGATATGGACGACTTTCAAAGAAAGGTTTATTCTGCCCAATGGAATTCGTTCCTTCGATGAATTTTATGAACGATTTGAATCGTTTTTTGATATTGAAGCCATTTTCTTTGATTTTGAAGGTGAGTTTATTTTAGAGTGTCGGGCGAACAAAGATGGGCAAGAGCGGCCATTCGACAGATTGATTTCCCTTTATGAAGACATTTTGGAGACGTTGCCGAACAACGACCTTGAGAACCGATTGAATATCCGCAGATCGATTGCCGAAGCCCATTTTTATGCGGGTGATTATGATTTAGGAGAACGATTGTTTGAATCCCTGACCACTGAACATCCAACTTGGGTTTGGGGATATGTGGGCTGGGGAGACATGTATAATGAAGCTTCCCTGCTTCCTTCTATTCTAAACAAGAATAAGGCGGAGGAGATTTATCGGCGGGGTCTGGGATTGGCCGAAGGTGGGGAGCGGGAAGCCCTTAAGGAAAGACTGGGTGATGTATAAAAGTTTGGATAACTTGGAACGCCTTCCATCCGGGAAGTTCGCCACGAACAATCTGGTGCTGCATTTCGGAATTTTCGCTTACAATTTGCTGCGAATTGTAGGGCAAGAAAGCCTCAAGAAAGAGGATGCACCGCTAAAGAACAAAGTCATCCGGAGACGGATACGAACGGTGACGTGGCAGTTTCGGAAATATTGAGATACATCCAATATTCAGGGGAATATTTTCCCTGAACCATGATGCAAAACCTAAAAGGGTTGATCCAGCATATCCATTACAAAATCATAAAGCGAATGAGAAGGGAGCTTCATATGAAGGATTCTGCATGAGCAGCCTGAAATCCTCTCAAATAGCTTGTGACTTCAGCGGGAATTTGATTTTTACGCCATCTATGGTAAACTACAGGCATACAAGTTTAATAAGATTGCGTATAATAAAAGTGACCGCAGGTGCAGGAACACCTACGGTTGAAGTACAATAGTTGCCCCTCATGGGGCCGGCTCAAGTGTATGGGATAGAACCGCTGAGTTGTGGGCTCAAGGGCGGTCTATCTTTTTTCTTTTCCGACAGTATTAATCGACCAGCGCACCGAAAGCAATCATGAGAGAGATTGCCTCGTAAACTGTCATGGCATCACCCCCTTTCCTTAGGGGATGAGCGGATCATCCTTCGGGACCAACTCGATAAAGCCCTCAACATTTACAGGGATACCGGGATATGGGGTATCAAACGGTATAGAGAATTATAGCTCTAGCATATATAATAAAAGCAACCTGAAAGTATCACGTGATCCGGTGGTGATATTTGCATGAGAAAGATTTCACTGGAAGAACTCAATGAGAAAATTAAACAGAGACGTGAACAAGTGGATTACGCTGTTAATCGATTCCGAATCAAGAGCAAGGATGAAGGTTGGACATGTAAGCGGAGCCGACCAAGGAACACTGATGAAATAAAGGCATTGAATTATATCGCCCGAAAAACTTTTCGCAATGAACTAAGGGATGGAAAAGTACTTTATGATAAAGAAAGACGGGTGTTATCCATTGTTGAGTATAGAAGAAGCCAAACGCCAACTTCTTGACTTAAAAAACCTCGATAAATCTGAGCGGTTAATTCAAACGGCAGCGATCCTCACCAAGGTTCTGTTGCAACTCGACATAAAGCCGATAGTTGTTGGCGGGCTATCAGTTGAGATCTATACAAGAAATGGTTACACAACCCAAGATATTGATTTTGTACTGAGTGGACGTGACACGACTAATCACGTCTTGGTTCAACTGGGCTTCGAAGTGATTGGAAAGAATTGGGTTCACCCTGTTGTGGGTGTCTCGGTAGAAATCCCGGATAATCATTTGGTTGGGGATTATGAAAAGGTGACCGAACTGCAGATAGGCGACAAGGTAGTTTATCTGATTGGGATAGAAGATATAATCCTGGACAGGTTGCGAGCAGCCGTGCATTGGAAAGACGGGGAAAGCCGCGAATGGGGATATCGATTATTATTCATGTATTTTGAAGATGTTGATGTCTCTTATATAAGAGGGCAATTTGAGAACGAAAAGGAAAAGTTAGAATTTGAACAATGGTACCAAGATGCTATTGGTGAAATAAATCAAATGGGTTAGGTTACTTTGGTGGCTGGACATTGTAAACCGCTCTAAAACCTCCGGTATGCTTTTGTCGATAGGCAACGGGCCGGCGATTTACGGAGTAAGAGTGAGTGTTGTGTTCAGGTTCGTGGTCCAAAACAGACTATCAACTAAAACAAAACCGTCATTTTTTCCTCTAGGGAAGAAATGACGGTTATTATGCAAAATCCTTTGGAGAGAGATTTGATAGACTCAGACGTGGTCATATAATCTCCTCTTTCATAAGCTTCCAAGCTCTTTTCAATCATCTCCCGCAGTTCATCGTCCGACTCTAAATCAGCAGCAATCGATTGAGAATCTTCCTCTTGTAACACGATTGTAAACCTGCCTTTCATGTTTTATGCAGACATGTGCTGCCTGAGATGTCCCTATTTTAACCCGACCTTATTCATCGTCACCGCCGGTGTATCCGCAGACCCCTACTCGCGGGGAATTGACGACCGGCAGCAGCATTTCTTCTCCGCATTCATGTGTCTTCGCACACTTGTCGCAAAGCCAACCCGTTCCATCCCACATGCATTCGCAACAAAGTTCGACTGCGGCGTCATCACACTCTGAACATTCGATATGAGGGGGGAGATTTCTTGCCATGACCTCAATCTTTTTTTGATTTTTCGCTCCCGCTTCCATCGATACCACTTTCAGTTTCAGTTCCGTGGTAGAACCGAAATCGTATTGATGCGTGAATTCCATTCCGGCATCCAATACATTTTTAATCTTATGGTTCATCCCTTTTTCCCTGTAGGAAGAGTCCGGATCGCTGGTAAAATGGGTGCCGTTGATTACGAAAGCACTTAGATGTCCACAGCACTCCAGCCATACGGATCGTAAAAAATCGTCCAAAGCCGCCAATGTGGAAGTTTCGGAAATACAGAGATACATCCAATATTCGGGGGAATATTTTCCCTGAACCAGGATGCAAAACCTTTTGTCTTCTGGTACGACTGGCCCCCTTGATTTACACCCGTTTACATGCCGTTTCATTGCAATTTTTCCAAAAATTTCTCCGCAATAGGAGCATTTGCCTTGAGTCGTTTTTGCCATGTTCATCACCTTTCCGTACATCGAACAAATACTCCACAAGAACGATAGTTTCTAGAACCCCATCGTTCAAGGGTTGATCCAGCCTATCCATTACAAAATCATAAAGCGAATGAGATGGGAGCTTCATATGAAGGATTCTGCATGAGCAGCCTGAAATCCTCTCAAATAGCTTGTGACTTCAGCGGGAATTTGATTTTTACGCCATTTATGGTAAACTACAGGCATACAAGTTTAATAAGATTGCGTACAATAAAAGTGATCGCAGGTGCGGGAACACCTACGGTCGATGTACAATAGCTGCCCCTCCTGGGGTCGGCTCAATGTTTTCCGAAGTAGACCCGTATAGACCGTCATGCCCGGCGGAATTATTTCACCAGCTTCTGCTTGACCCGATACACTTCCCGGTCCGTATCCATCCATTTTTGGGCCAGATGTTCCATGCTGTCGTTCATCCGGTCAAACCGGTCGTTTACTTCCTTGCGAAATTCGTTCATCTCATGTTTAAATTCAGCCATTTCCTCAGCTAACTTATCAAGTTTCTCATTGTTGGTATCAAGCTTTTCGTTGTTTTTTGCAACCATCGCAATCAGTTGTTTCATCATATCGAACATTTGTGATTGTTCATCTGCCATAACGTAATCCTCTCCTTTGTACGTAAATTATACCAAAAAATTCAACAGGGACAGGTAGAGAAGATGTATACGC
>NZ_BDUF01000076.1:82990-102192 GCF_002335525.1 Effusibacillus lacus | reverse complement strand
AGCAAGAACGGAAAATCCGGTTACTCCCCGGCGTGTGCCAATGAGTGGAACAAAGCGGTTTGCAAGAAACCGAAAATCAAATGTTCGGAATGCGAACATCGCATTTTTTTTGCCGGTGACGGATCAGGTGATTTTTGATCATCTGAAGGGGAGGCAGACTTTGGATGAGAATCGGAATACTTTAATATTTGACGATCTTCTGAAAGCTTTGGACGAAGGCCGATCTCCCTTGCTGTTAACAGAACGAACTGCACATGTGGAGTACTTTGCAAATCGATTGAAAGGTTTTGCCAAAAAAGTGATTGTGCTCCGAGGTGGCATGGGGAACAAACAGCGCCAACAGGTTGCTGACAAACTGCTGAGTATTCCGGAAGGGGAGGAACGCGTTCTGATTGCCACCGGACGATTCATCGGAGAAGGGTTTGACGATCCCCGGCTGGACCCCCTATTCCTCGTCATACCGATCTCCTGGAAAGGCACTTTGCAGCAATATGCCGGACGGTTACACCGTTTGCACAGTAACAAGCGCGTAGTCAGGATCTATGATTATGTTGATCCTCACATCCCCGTGTTGAAGAGGATGTATGAAAAACGTTTGCAGGGATACCGGGATATGGGGTATCAAACGGAAACGAAAGGATAGATTGTGGTGGTTCCAATATCAATTGAAAAATTTGTTGCCAAGTACATGAAAAGCAATCCTTCTGCTGACAAGAAACTCGTTCTGTCTTCTCTTAAAAATTCCGTTAAGAGTAAAAAATCCGATGCGAGATGCATCCATTGCGGCCAACCGATTTGGGCAATCGGCAGTTCTTTTGTTGGTTGGGACGGTTGTTTCACTTGCATAACGGGCGACAGTGACGATTCGCAGGATTATGAAATCGATGAGGTGTGTTGATCATAAAGCAGTAGCTTTCAACGGGGAATTTGATTTTTAGGCCATCTATGGTAAACTACAGGCATACAAGTTTCATAAGATTGCATATAATAAAAGTGACCGCAGGTGCGGGAACACCTACGGCCGATGTACAATAGCTGCCCCTCCTGGGGCCGGCTCAAGCATGTGGGATAGAACCGCTGAGTTGTGGGCTCAAGGGCGGTCTATCTTTTTTTCTTTCCCGACAGTATTAACGCGACCAGTGCACCAAAAGAAATCATCAGTGAGATCGCCTCATAAACTGTCATGGCATCACCCCCTTTCATTAGGGGATGAGCCGACCACCCTTGAGGAGCCTATTCTATTGCACAAGGTCAGTATAGCATATTTTCTGATGATAACGAACTGGTGTTCTGGTATGCCCAGGAAAAAATTCGACAGGGACACCCGCACCAATTTCCGTTTCCTCTGTAACCCTTTAAACAGGCTGTGTTGCTTGCTCGAATGTTGGCATAATTTCAGTAGTCAATAACAGCAACAAACCACCCCTGCCGCCAAATTGGGACGGGGGTGGTTTGTTCTGTTTACACATCTGCCTCTATTTCTTGCGTGTCACATAGATTCCAAAGTCTGTCCACACATCTTCCAGCACGTGAAGGGAACTGGATACCTGCTCGGGTGCCCGGTGTGCCATTACACGCAACAGTGCGGTGACCAATGACAACGGAGCGGCAAATGAATCCATATGGGAAGCAATTCCTGTCGGAGTAAACAGAACCTCATGGGCCAAACCGGTCAGAGGAGAAGAGGGATAATCCGTGATCGCAACAATTTGAACCCCTTTTTTTCGGGCAAATTGCAAACAATCGACTGTCAGCCGGGAGTATCGGGCAAAGCCGATCCCGACGATTACATCCTCAGGGCCAAACCGGTTCAGCAAATCCAGGGTTCGGGGTTCCCCCGTAAAAAGGGTCACCTCTTTATTTAACAGATTCAGATAGAACTCGAAGAACAATCCCAGGGACACCGTACTGCGCGAACATACAATCCCAACGCGGCGGGCGGATACGAGACTGTCTATAGTTCTTTCAAAAACCCCAAGATCGATCCGTTCCCTCATCATCATTATATTTTGCACATCATCTTCAAAAAACTGCATGACCATCCGTTGTTCATCGTTATCCAACGTTCGCGACAGCTGAAACCGTTCCCCCGTCGTGAGGCGGGACCTGACCAGTTCCTGCAATTCCCGTGAGAGGGCCGGAAAACCGGAACAGCCAATAAATGCGGCAAACCGGGTAACAGTGGAATCGCTTACATTTGCTTGCCTGGCCATCTCACCCACATTGTAAAAAGCGGCTGTTTCGGGATCTTGCAGGATTACATCCGCAATCATTTGCTGCGAGTGGCTCATTTCAGGATACAATTGAGTAATTTTCTGCAGAATCGTAGGTCCTTGTTCCAAAGAACATCACTCCGGGATTTTCTTATCTTCTATTATACATGGACGGTGGCCTTGAATGCCGCAAAACTTTTTTCAAACGCTTCCAGAGTCGCCTGTATTTCCTTCGGCCCATGGGCGTCCGACATGGAGAACCGGTTTAACGGTTTCGAATAAACTCCATTATCCATCAACAAATAGTCCAAAGCCAAACGCCAATCTTTACGGTTTCGGCTCAGGTCGCGGTAATTGCTTACGTCCCCTTCTATGGCCAACACATTAAAAATTGTCCCTGCTCCAATGGTTCTTATCGGAACTTCGAAACTTTGGGCAAGGGATTCGATGCCCTTTCGCAATTCGTTGGTACGGTTCACGATACTTTCAAATTTTCCCGGTTGTTTCAAATAACGAATGGTTGCCAGACCTGCCGCCAGGGAAACCGGATTTCCATTGAACGTTCCGCTGTGGAATACCACTTCTTCCCTTTTGGGTGAGCGGCCAGGGGAGCACATATCCAGAATTTCTTGCTTCCCGCCTACGACACCGATTGGGAAACCGCCTCCCACGACTTTTCCAAGTGCTGTTAAGTCCGGCTGTACCCCGTAAAACGCCTGGGCTCCGCCTAATGATACACGGAACCCGGTTTTCACTTCATCAAAAATCAGCACCATTCCAAGCTTCTCCGTCAAATCGCGCAAGTTCACGACAAATCTCGGGTCGGCAGCAATATATCCTGCCTGCATAGGTTCAAGGATAACGGCCCCGATTCGCTCTTTCATGCTGGTCAAGATCCGTTCGCAGGCAGGCCAGTCGTTAAAAGGCAGAATGATGGTGTGTTGAAGATAATAGTCCGGGATTCCGTAAGATTCCGGTACTGCTTGCGGGGTTTCCGGACTTCCTGCCTGGTTTAGTTCCGGATTCACACTGACCAGCACGTGATCGTGGCTTCCGTGGTAATGGCCTTCAAATTTTGCGATATGCGTCTTCCCGGTAAAAGCCAAAGCAAGCCGCAAAGCGAACAGAGTGGCCTCCAAACCGGAATTCGTAAAACGCAGCCGTTCAAAACCGGGATACAACTCTTTGATCTCTTTCGACATCTCCAGCTCTAAAGGGTGTGTGGCTCCAAAACTGCTTGTACCCTGGTCTTCCCAAACCTGTTCCAACGCTTGCCGAACGACGGAGTGCCCGTGACCCAAAAGCAAGGATCCGTATGACAGTAGATAATCCACGTAATGATTGCCGTCGAGATCCACCAGCCAAGCGCCGTATGCTTTTTGAAAAGTCATCGGAAACGGCTGAAAAAACCTGAGGTTTCCATTGACACCACCCGCAATCACGGAGTCCGCCTCTTTAAAAAAAGAGGCGGACTTAGTCCTTTTTGCACTGTATTGAGCCTGTAAGGAAGAAAGATTCACCGACAGCACCTCCAGAATGTTGTGAAATTATTATTGCATTAATTTTCGATTTGTGCAATTATATTTTCATAAACTGTTTAAAAAATCTGACATAGACACCGGGAACTTGGAAGGATCAAAAAAGGAAAAGGGGTGTATGAAATGCAGATCAACAAAAAGAGGGCCGGTCGAGTAAGAACCATCAGTGGATGGTTGGTTGCAGGATTGCTGATGGTCGCAACATTTGCAGCGGGGTGTGGGCCTAAAATTGATCCCGCAAGTAAAGATCCCAGTAAGCAAGGACAAGATACAGGCAACAAAACGGGCGCCAAAGAGTATCTGTTTGCCACCGGAGGTACGGGCGGAACCTATTATCCGCTGGGCGGGGCGATCGCGAATGTATGGAATCAGCGCATCAACGAATTGCATGTGACGGTTCAATCGACAGGAGCTTCTGTGGAAAACATGAAGCTTTTGGGGAATAAGGAAACGGAGTTGGCAATGGCGATCAACAGCATTGCTCACGATGCTTATAACGGGAAAGGCGCTTTCACCAAACCGATAAAAAATTTCCGTGCCGTCGGCGTCATTTATCCGGAAGTGATTCAGATCGTAACGCCGAAAAACAGTTCCATCAAGAGCCTCGAAGATTTGAAAGGCAAACGTGTTTCAACGGGGCCTGCGGGGAGTGGAACGGCGGTGGCGGCGGAACAGATTCTTGAAGCATATGGCATCAAACTAAGCGAATTGAAAGTCTTCCAAGATACCTTTACGGACGCTGCAACAAAACTGAAAGACGGAAACCTTGATGCCGCATTTGCGATTCTCAGCGTTCCGGCAGCCAACATTGAGGACATTGCGACTTCAAAAGACGTTCGGATTCTGCCTGTCACCGGACAAGGTCTTGAGACACTGAAAAGGAACCATCCGTTCTATACCGATTACGTAATACCTGCCAACACGTATAAAGGGCAGAGTGAAGACGTTCGCACGGTTTCCATGCAAGCAGTCCTTTATGCCCGCGAAGATTTGCCGGAAGATATTGTGTATCAGATCACGAAGACGATGTATGAACAGAAAGATGAAATCGCAAAAGGATACGCAATCGGAAAACAGATCAGTCTGGAAAAAGCGCTGAGCGGAATCACGGTTCCGCTGCATTCGGGAGCCGAGAAGTTCTATAAAGAAAAGGGAATGAAGTGATATAAGCCACCGCATAATCATCGTTTCGGGGGGTGCTCGGTCGTGAACGAACAAAAGCTGCTGGAGAAATACGATATTGAATATTCTTTTCGCAAAAAATTGGGGAAATGGAAAGTTGTAGTGAGTTTTCTGGCGATCACCCTGACTTTGTTCCAATTGTATACGGCGATGTTTGGAACCCTCCCATCGCAGCAGCATCGGGGATTTCATCTGGGATTGGGGCTGGGCCTGATTTTTCTTCTGTTTCCGGATAAAACATCCGGCAAAAAGAACGGGTTCAGAAACAGTCTGCTCTTTTTCTGCTTGTTTTTGGCGGCAGACCTTCTGCTCTATGCCTCAGGCAAACTGTCGCTTCCTGTTGCGGTATCGGCCGCAAGCTTTTTGATTCTCCGCCTGGTCAGTCAATGGCTGAATAAAAAGCAAGACCCAATCCCCTGGCCAGATTTGTTTCTGGCTTTGCTGGGGGTTGCCGCAGGGTTTTATCAAGTTGTATTCTTTCAGGAGATCATCGGTCGAACCGGTGACTATAGCGACATGGACTTATCGGTTGCCACACTGGCTGTATGTCTGGTGCTGGAAGCAGCCAAAAGAGTGGTGGGGCTGCCGATTGTCGTCGTTGCATCCGTCGCGCTTGTCTATGCTTATGCAGGATCTTATATGCCGGGGTTCTTGGCGCATAGAGGGTTTAGCGTGGAAAGGATTCTGTCCCACTCTTATTTGAGTACGGAAGGGATATTGGGAATCCCGATTGCGGTATCGGCAACCTTTATCTTTTTATTCTTGTTTTTCGGCGTGGTCCTGAACCGTACGGGGATCGGCCAATACTTTAACGATCTGGCTTTTGCCTTAACCGGAGGATTGGTGGGAGGTCCGGCCAAAGCCGCCGTTGTTTCAAGCGCCATGCAAGGCACCGTTTCGGGAAGCTCTGTTGCCAACACTGTGGGATCGGGTATTTTTACGATTCCTTTAATGAAAAAGACAGGATATACGCCCGAGTTTGCGGCAGCCGTGGAAGCTTCCTCTTCAACCGGCGGCCAAATCATGCCGCCTGTAATGGGAGCAGCCGCTTTCCTGATGATCGAGTTTACAGACCTCCCTTACAGCCAGATTGCACTGGCCGCATTGATTCCGGCTTTGCTTTATTTTGCGGGCATCTATTTTGCGGTGCATTTCGAATCGAAACGCTTGGGGATTCTCGGGCTGCCGAAAGACCAGCTGCCGGATTTAAAGGAATTGATATTGAAAAAGGGGTATCTGCTTATCCCCCTGATCCTCATAGTAGGAATTCTGGGAATCGGTCAATCACCGATGAAAGCGGCTCTGTTGGGAATTGCAGCCGCCTATTTGGTAAGTTTCCTTAAAAAGGAGACACGTTTGGGAATCAAGGCTCTTCTGGATACGTTGGAAGAAGGGGCACGGACCGCGCTGGGAGTGATCGGAGCATGTGCCGCAGCGGGGATCATCGTGGGCGTCGTGACTTTGACCGGATTGGGACTCAAGGCGGCGGGCGGAATCATAGCATTAGCCAACGGATATCTTCTGCCCACAATGTTTTTCACGATGATCACCAGCCTGATTCTGGGAATGGGGTTGCCCACAACCGCAAACTATGTCATAACCGCAACCATGGCGGCTCCTGCCCTGGCCGAATTTGGAGTCCCGCCAATCGCTGCCCATCTGTTCGTTTTCTACTTCGGGATCGTTGCGGATATCACCCCGCCCGTTGCTTTGGCCGCTTATGCCGGCGCGGGGCTGGCGAACGCCAACCCGTTCCGGACAGGGGTGCTTGCAACAAAAATCGGAGTCGCCGCCTTTCTGGTTCCCTATATCTTTGTCCTCTCACCAGAGTTGGTGATGGTCGACACAACTTTCACCGCTTCGCTGTGGGCCATTCTCACGGCGATAGTGGGCATGGTCGGGATCAGTTCCGGCCTGTTCGGCTACTTTATTACAGACTCCACGAAATTTGAAAGAATCGTCAGTTTCGGAGCCGGCTTGTCGCTTGTGGATCCGGGGATCGTGACAGATCTGGCCGGGTTGGCGATTTTGCTCGCTATCTATGGATTGCAAAAACGAAGGGTGGCGGGTTTGAAAAGCAGTGTGATCAACAGCAAGCTGTAATCTTCCCATGCGGTGCAAGGCTTTGATCCACAGTACAGCAAATAATAGGCTTTCGCCCATAACGTGACATGTCTCCCAAACGTATTATGAATAGGCTTCTTTTCATACTGAATCCCAGAAAGGAGTGACATGTTCTTGTTCAACGGGAACCCTGATCAGACTGAATCTTACATGCCCGGAAAGCCTCAACAAATGGCGGAACCCCATGAACTGGCTCCCGAATTATTGGAGCCTGAACCCGCATCGGAATCGCCCGAACTGGAGGAGGCATCTGAAACCGCCGACCGTAATCCTGAACCCCCAAGCTTTGTACCGAGACCGTTTGGCTATGTGCCAGGCTCCCCCGTATTTTACGGACCGCCCGTCTATCGGATGTCGCCTGTCGTATATGTACCCGGACAACTTGTATATGTACCGCTGTTCCCAGGATACAGATATTGGACTTAATCAGGATGGCTCTTTTCAAAACGTTCCCCTGCTCGGGCGGGAACGTTTTTTTGTTTGGGCAGTCGCATAGGAAAAGCACGATGAATACCTTGAAAGAGGTGAAATCGATTCGGAAAGGAGAACCAGTATGCCAGACCCAATCTATGTTGTCCGGGCGGGCGATTCCTTATATGAAATTGCAAGAAGATTTAATACGACAGTGGAAGCCATTCAAATCCTGAACCGGTTACCCACCACTGCCCTCAGTGTCGGCCAAAGGTTACGGATTCCAGTTTATACGGAAGTCATTGTGAATGTGGATGTTGCCAATGTCAGAAGCTATGCTTCCACGCGAGCAAGGGTTATGGCACAGATGGATCGGGGGGCACGTCTCCCGGTTGTGGGAAGTCAAGGGGAATGGGTGCAGGTCCGATTGTATAACGGGCGGAATGGGTGGATCACCAGAAGGCTCGTCACCATGGTTCCTCATGGCGGTGAACGGCCCGTTCTGGAGATTTTAGGTTTTTATACGGAGGAAGAGGGACCCGGACTCCCGAGTTCCTATCAGGACTTTGTTCAACATACGGCCCAGATTTCGGATATTGGATTGTTCCATTTTCGAATTGACAGGGAAAATCCCACCCGGGCAGAAAAGTTTTTTACCTTTACCGATGAGTACATGAGAGATTTGGTGCGGTTTGGACACCGGCATAATATCAAAATGCTGCCTGTGGTGCACAACCTTCTTTATGAACGGGGACAGCAAGGGGTCAACAAACAGGTCATTCATGGCATGCTCGCTACCGCAACCACCCGCAGAAGGTTCATTAACAGTTTGCTGGGTCTGATTCAGACGTACGGATTTGATGGGATCCATATCGATTTTGAGGATGTGAATTATGAGGATCGGTTTCTGCTTTCCGCTTTCTATCGGGAGTTAGGCCGTGAGTTACGAAATCGAGGCTATTATTTTGCCGTCAGCACTCCTTCACGAACTTCGGACCAGCCTACCAACCCCTTTTCAGCTCCCTTCGATTATGCGGTCATTGGGGAAGCGGCGAATGAATTTGTGGCGATGCTCTATAATGAACATGGCTGGCCGGGAAGCGGACCCGGACCGGTGGTTTCCATCGGGTGGATGGAAAGAGTGATCCGCTATGCCCTGACCAAAATGCCCGCCAGCAAGATTACGGCTGCCGTTTCCGTGTTTGGGTTTGATTTCAATTTAACCACCGGAAAAAATACGTATGTCACCTATTCGATGGCGATGAATCTTGCGAGAAGGTATGGGCAAGAAGTAATTTTTGACCAGGCAACGCAAACCCCGATGTTTCGCTATACGGATGCTGCGGGAAATAAACATGAGGTCTGGTTCGAAAATGCGGCCAGTATTCGAGCGAAGTTGAATTTGGCGAATCGGTTGGGGATCCGGGGCCTGGCACTCTGGCGCTTGGGGATGGAGGATCCTGCTGTTTGGAGAATGCTTGCCACGGAGTTTGTTGTCAGAAAAAGTGTGATCTGAAGCTGAGCCGGCCACTCCCGTTCCCTGACAGAATCTGTCATACTAGGTGATAGACTGATGGTACAATGGGCTGAAGTCCAGGGGGATGCAAAGGGGGATCTGCAATGAGAATCTTGCACACGGCCGACTGGCATTTTGGCAAAACGCTGGAGGGACGGGACCGCCTGCCTGAGCAGGCGCAATTTGTTGAGGAGCTATGCGAGATCTGCGAGCAGGAAGCTGTCGATCTGGTGTTAATGGCGGGGGATGTTTACCAGACGGCCAATCCGAGTGCCGCTGCGGAGGATTTGTTTTATTACGCGGTGGACCGGTTGTCGGCGAATGGGCGGAGGGGCGTTGTCGTGATAGCTGGCAATCATGACAACCCGGACCGTCTGGTGGCTGCGTCTCCGCTGGCCCACCGCAATGGCATCATTCTGATTGGAAGACCACACGATGAGATCGTTTGGGCACCAGGCCCATCCCGGAACCGGGTACAGGTAGTTGAAGCCGGACCTTCCTGGTTGAAACTCCGCATCCCAGGGGTTGATCATCACGCGGTTATAGCTGCATTGCCGTATCCATCCGAATCCAGGTTACGGGAACTTCTGACCCGAAGTACTGAAGACGCCGAACTGCGGAAGGAGTACAATGCACAGATCGCTTACATATTTGAAAAATTGACCTCTCATTACCGGCGGGACACGGTCAATCTGGCCATGAGCCACCTGTATGTGCAGGGCGGGCAAATGTCCGAATCGGAGCATCAGATTCAGGTGGGCGGTGCCTATTCGGTGGACCCCGGCAGCTTTCCGGAGATAGCCCAGTATGTTGCCCTTGGCCATCTGCACCGGCCGCAGGGAGTCTCCGCCTCGCCCGTGCCCACCCGTTATTCCGGGTCGCCGCTGGCCTACAGTTTCTCGGAATGCAACCACAAGAAGTCGGTCGTCCTGATCGAAGCCACACCGGGCATACCGGCACAGATCCGGGAGATTCCGCTTTCTTCCGGCAAACCTCTGGTCAAATGGACCGCCGAAGGGGGAATCCGCCAGGTTCAACAATGGGTTGAGGAAGGCAGAGACCCGCTGGCCTGGATCGATTTGACGGTCCATGTGGAGACCGCCCTGACCATGGAGGACATCCAATTGCTGCGTGCCATGCATGAAGGATTCGTCAACATCCGGCCCGTTTTTCCCGATCTCAACCAGACGCTGTCTGCTGCAGAAGTAAAGAACCTGTCGGATGAGGAGATGTTTATCCGGTTCTATGAGCGGCAAACCAACGGTGCTACACCGGAACCGGAACTGGTCAGGCTGTTTCTGGAACTGACCGCTGACGTGGTGGAGGAAGAGGAATCTGTGGAAAGCGAGGAGATGGCCGGATGAAGCCGGTTCTATTATCCATTGAGGGGCTTCACAGCTTTCGGGAGAAGCAGACGATTCGCTTTGACGAATTGACCGACGCAGGCGTGTTTGGCATTTTCGGCCCGACTGGTAGCGGCAAATCCACCATTCTGGACGCCCTCACGCTTGCTCTCTACGGTACCGTTGGCCGGGCCAAGAACCGGACGCAAGGCATCCTGAATCATTCGGCAAACAGCCTGGAAGTCTCCTTTCAATTTCAAATCGGCACGGGCGCCCATCGGCGGACTTTCCGGGTTGACAGACGATATGTCCGGAACACCGATATTAGTGTGAAAAATAAGTACAGCCGTCTGTACGAATTGGATGCCAATGACGAACCGCTTGCCGTGTTGGCCGACAAGGACGGCGAGGTCTCGCAGCGAATTCAGGAAATCCTCGGTCTGAAACCGGAGGACTTCACAAAGGCGGTCGTCCTGCCGCAGGGGGAGTTTGACCAGTTTCTGCATCTGGACGGCAAGAACAGGCGGGACATGCTGCAGCGGCTGTTTGCCCTGGAACGGTATGGCGTGAATTTGACCAAACGGCTGAACGAGCGCCATTTAACGACGGAACAAAAACTTAAGGAAGTAACGGCGGAGCAAACCGGCATGGGGGACTGTTCCCGGGAGGCTGTCAAACAGGCGGAACAGTTGCATACGGCTGCCATCCGGAAGGAAGAGGAAGCCAAGAACCAACTGGCGGCGGTACAAACCAAGCACGACGCAGCCAAACAAGTCCTGGAGTGGCAGAGACTCCTGCAGGAAACCAATCGGAAACTGGAACAACATGCCCTTGCCGGCCCAGACATCGAGGGATTGAAAGACAGACTGGAAATGTCCCGCAGAGCGGACAAGGTGCTGCCTTTTGTCCAAAGGGTTGAGCAGTTGCAATCGGAGGAACAAACCCGCCTCCATGAAAAAAACGCCCTGCAATCCACTATCGAAACCTTGCGTTTGGAAACCGGCTCTGCCTTTGAGCGATACAACCAATCCAAACAGTTGCGGGAAACAAGACAACCGGAACTGATTAAGCTGCAAACGCAGCTTGATGCAGCCGCTGCCCTGGAAACCGAGATCGAAACTTTAAATCACAAAATGCAGGAGCTCGAACAGCAACACGCAGACAAGACCGGGGAACATGCTGACCTGCAATCGACCGTTCAGGCGTTGACGGATCGGCAGCAGACGCTTGCAGAGGAACTGCTGCAGCAGCAAGCAGTCATGGAACAGAACGACGTGACGCCCGAATACAGAGCGGCGGTCCAGGAAGCCCTGAGCAAACAGGAGGCCTACAATCTGGCGTTCAAGGATTTCAGTGAAGCGGAGAAGGAGTGGCAGCGCCGAAACGGGGAATGGAAGGATGCCATCGCCCGGTTGGAAACGGAAACCGCCAACCTGCAGTCCAAAGAAACTGAGGTAACCGTATCTCAAGAGAAGCTCGCCCGGATGCAGGAACATCCGCCTGCTGCACAAGAGTCCTTGTCCGAGCAGGAAATCCGGCTGCTGGAGTGTAAGACCAAAGCGGAGCAACTGTCCCGGCTGGAAGCGGAGAGTCAGCGGGACTCGGAAAAAATGTCCGGTCTGGAACGGGACATTCAGAATCTGGCAGCTGTCCGGCAGGCAAAAGCGGATGATCTGCAGCAAGCTCAGGCGCAATTGGACTCGCTCCGTCACCAATACCAACAAAGCGTGATGCAAAATAAGAGGGTGATGGCCCATGCTTTGGCAGCGGATTTGCGTGAGGGGGAACCCTGTCCGGTGTGCGGGTCCCATGACCATCCTCATCCTGTTTCCACCACGGAACTTGCAGAGCGGGACTCGGCAGAAATGGAACAATTGCAGCGGGCCATTCAGGCGGCGGAAGAGCAGATCCAGAATTTGAAAGCGGAAGTAACGGCCATCGATTTGAACCACAGTTTCATCCTTTCGCAAATCAACGATCTCAACCAGGCCACCACCGCGCGATTGGAGGAAATCAGAGGACTCCGTGGGGAGTTAAACCTTCGACTGCAGAAGGACAGACTGAACATTAGCGGTCAGCAGTATTTGGCAGAGATTGAAGAATGGCAAAATGAACTTGCCTCCAAGCGTTCCGAATGGGCGAGTTGGAACGAACAGGTCCGGCTGACGGAAGCAGCCATCCAGCGACTGAAAGAAGAACAGGCCAACTTGAAATCTAACGTGGCCGTGGGCGGGCATAAAGTGGCAACTGCGGAAAAAGAAGCCGATGCGGCCCGCCAAGCCTTGAGCATGAAAGAGAAAGATCTGGACAAGGCAAAGGAGGCTTTGCAGAAAGCACTGGCCGCCATTGGAGTTGACAGGGCGGAAGATGCGGCAATCGAACTGCAAACAAAGGACGTTCTTGTCAGGAACGCACAGCTAAGGCGGAAAGAACTGCAAACCGATCTGGACCGGTTGGGGAAAACAATTGCCGAAACACAAACCACCATCAACCGTCTCAATGTGGAACTTGCCGGAATGACCACCCAACTTGCGGAAAGCAGAGAGGCCCTTTTTCAGAAACAACAGGCCTGGCATCGGATCACAAACGGTGTTCCCGCCAAAGAACTTCAGCAACAGGTTCTGGAC
Source organism: Effusibacillus lacus (assembly GCF_002335525.1). Classification (NCBI taxonomy): domain Bacteria; kingdom Bacillati; phylum Bacillota; class Bacilli; order Caryophanales; family Alicyclobacillaceae; genus Effusibacillus; species Effusibacillus lacus. The sequence continues at coordinate 89,238 of NZ_BDUF01000076.1, read as the reverse complement.
GAGCTGGCCCAACTGCAGGAAACCGAGAAGAAGACAGAACAGAACTACAAGGAAAAATCCGACCGTCTGCAAGAAGCGGAACGCCTACTTACACATGCCATTGCCCGGTATGACGAACTCATCAGCCAGATGACGGTGGCAGAGAAGGAATTGCAGGCAAGATTGCTGGAGGAGAACTTCACAACGGCGGGCGAAGCGAAGGACGCGAAGCTTTCTCCGCAGGAGACGGACGAGTACGAAAAGCGCGTCCAGGAACATATTGAACAGGGAAAAACCTTGTCAGACGAAAAAGGGAAACTGGAACGGAATTTGGCGGGGCAAACCCTCACCGAAGAAGAATGGCTGCATATTCAACAGGAATTGGCGGATGCCGAACAGGATAAGCAGAATGCGACGCTGGCATTGGGGGCTGCCAGCCTTCAGCTTCAGGAGTTGCTTGCCAAGCACGTCCGTTGGAACGAGTTGGAGGAGCAAAGAGCCGCATTGGCCAAACAGTTTGGGTATCTGGGGCGGCTGAAGGAGATCTTGAAGGGGGACCGGTTTGTCGAGTTCCTTGCGCAGGAGCAGTTGGAGATTGTGGCACGGCAGGCTTCCGACCGGCTCAAGAAATTGACCCGGAACCGCTATGCTCTGGAGGTGGCGGAAGATGGGGGCTTCCTGATGCGGGATGACTCCAATGGAGGCGTCAAACGTCCCGTCACTTCGCTTTCCGGCGGGGAAACGTTTCTGACTTCCTTGGCACTGGCGTTGTCTTTATCTTCCCAAATTCAGCTGCGGGGCAAATATCCGCTGGAGTTTTTCTTTCTGGATGAGGGATTCGGCACCCTGGATCCGGAACTGCTTGAGGTTGTAATGTCAACTTTGGAACAGCTTCAGCTGGAGAACATGACCATCGGCATCATCAGCCATGTGTCGGAACTGCAGCAGCGCCTGCACCGGCGCCTGGTGGTGGAACCGGCCCAACCCGCCGGCCGCGGCACCCGCGTGCGGGTCGAGCGGATGTAGAGATCTACCTGGGGTTTGAAGTGATAAAGAAGTTTCTATAAGCAATGAGTATTCAGGACGTGCCCGGCACGTCCGTTTTTTTATTTCTCACCATTCACATATTATTCACAAAATCTGGTTTATAAGGGTTTTTTTCACAAAAACTAAGGGAATTCCCGGATAGGGTGTTTTTTCATAGAAAAATAAAATTAAAGTATAAGCTACTATTTGCTTTCCTCTATTTGGAATTTACTTCAAAGGAAGGTGACTCAAAATGACTGCAGAGAGCGCACTTTCTACCAAACCAGAAACCACACCCAAGAAAGAAACGAAATGGATTTGGCTGGTGGCAGCGACTTTGGCGATGCTGATTGTTCTTATGCTTCCGGCCCCCGCCGGTTTGCCTGTGGCGGGTCAGAGAGCTCTTGCTGTATTGGCCTTTGCTGTGATCCTTTGGATCTCAGAAGCGGTGACGTACCCGGTGAGCGCCACGTTGGTTGTGGCTTTAACCACTTTGTTGCTGGGCCTGAGCCCTTCTGTCGACAAACCCGGAACGCTGATGGGCACCAAAGAGGCTTTGAACCTGGCTTTGTCGGGGTTCAGCAACTCGGCGGTGGCACTGGTGGCCGGTGCGCTGTTCCTGGCAGCCGCGATGCAGGAAACGGGTCTTGACAAACGAATTGCCCTCTATATTTTGTCCAAGGTTGGCTCGGGCACCAGAAGCATACTGTTTGGCGCGATTCTGGTAGCCGTTGTTCTATCCTTCTTTGTTCCGAGCACCACAGCCCGTGTCGGCGCGATTCTGCCGATCATCCTCGGAATGGTGGCCGCGTTCGGTCTGCCAAAAAACAGCCGCTTCGCGGCCTTGCTGGTCATCGCATCCGCACAAGCCGCCTCGATCTGGAATATCGGGGTGAAAACGGCTGCCGCCCAAAACATGGTAGCGATCGGCTTTATGGAAAAAGCGTTCAAAAGCACCGTCACATGGGGCCAATGGTTTCTCTACGCAGCACCGTGGGCCATCCTTATGTCGGTTGTTCTTTACTTTGTAATGCTTAAGGTGATCCCGCCTGAAATGAAGTCGATTCCGAACGGACAGGAAATGGTAAAGAAACAACTGGAGGAACTGGGACCGTTGGACGGCAAGCAGTGGAGATTGATGATCATAGCGGTATCCCTGCTTTTCCTGTGGGCGACCGAGAACATTCTGCATCCGTTGGACAGCACCACCGCAACGTTGATTGCAGTTGCAGTCATGTTGACCCCGTATATCGGCGTATTTACCTGGAAGCAGGCAGAGAAAGACATCCCTTGGGGCACGGTGATCCTCTTTGCTGTGGGCATCTCACTCGGCTCCGTTCTGCTGAAGACGAAAGCAGCTACGTGGTTAGCCAACGCACTGTTTGAGTCTGTCGGACTTACCACTTTGTCGGTGTTGGCGATTGTAGCTGTACTGTCGGCCTTTAACATCCTGGTGCACCTGGGGTTTGCAAGTGCAACCAGTTTGGCGGCCGTATTGATTCCGGTTGTCATCGCTCTTGTCCAGGGAATGGATCGCCCGGACATCAACGGACCCGGCTTGGTATTGATTCAACAGTTTGTCATCAGTTTTGGATTCCTGCTGCCGGTGAACGCTCCGCAAAATATGCTGGCATACGGAACCGAAACCTTCACTACCAAGGATTTTATCAAGTCAGGCATTCCCTTGACGATCGTCGGGTATCTGCTGATTCTCCTCATGTCGGTCACCTACTGGCAATGGGTCGGGTTGTTATAAAAGAGAACAGCCCCTGCTCCTCTCTCTCAAACACCGATGATTTGATTTTTAGGCTGTCTATGGTAAACTACAGACATAGAAGTTTATAAGATTGCGTATAATAAAAGTAACCGTAGGTGCGGGAACACCTACGGTCAAGTACAATAGCTGCCCCTCATGGGGTCGGCTCGAGGTTATGTGGAATAGACTGCGGAGTTGTCAGCTCAAGGGCGGTCTATTTCTTTTTCTTTTCCGACAGCAGCAGCGTGATCAACGATCCGAAAGCAATCATCAGAGAGATCGCCTCATAAACTGTCATGGCATCACCCCCTCTCATTAGGGGATGAGCCGACCACCCTTGAGGAGCCTATTCTATTGTACAAGGTCAAGTATAGCATAATTTTGCCATAAAAGCGAACTGATGTTCTATGTTGATTGGATTTGGCTTTTTCTACCAGGGGGTTGAAGTGATAAAGAAATTCTTTATTCGAGCAAAGGAAAGAGAGTGGCAACAATGGAGAATAAAAACAAAAATCTGAGTGAATCGCAACCAATCACTAACTCAGTGGGTGTGGAAAACCGGGAGCCGTTTAATGATGCAATAAGACATTTCGATGTTGTACATGGTTTTCAAACTGCCAAGCGAATTAACCAGATACCCCGAAAAAAGAGAGTGTCAATTCGATTGTTTGGGATGCTGGCTGTGGTATTCTTGGTTGCGACTGTGTTTTGGTCCATCATTCAACAGTAGAAGGAGGAGTAATATGTTTTCAAGTTTTGGTATTCCGGGTCTACTCATGATGCTTCTTTGGTTATTGCCACTGGCTCTGATTGTCATTCTGGTTTACTTTCTGTTTCGTGCGATTGATTTTATGAGAACCAAAACACGGCACGATGAAATGATCCTTGAAAAACTTCAACGTCTTATTGAACTGCAAGAAAAAAGAGATAACTAAAATATATAAGGGGAACGATAGTCCACAAATTTGATTACAGTCTGGATTAGGTTGGAGTCATACCTGAAGTGGATAAACCGTGAGAGGTTACGGTATTCCTGCTAATTGTTTCAAAGCCCAAATAAGTTTAGATAAACCGCAGGTGTTCATGCACCTGCGGTTACCTATTTCCCCTTATTCCATTACATCCTTGCACTTGACTGAAGGCTCACAACGATTACAAAGCAGGATACATTTAGATAACTGAATAACGGACTTGCAGGTACTAATTTTTTAAAATCAAAGGCGGATTTTTCAATTAACGGATTATGAAGTATCTATCTGCCTATTTCGTACTCTGCATCAGATAGTCAGGCTTTAATAACGGATCGAGAATCCACTATTGATCAAACGGATATTCACTACATCAAGATAAGGGATCGAAAATCCACTATTTGCCTCATATACAAGGCAGCAGCGTCACTGGTCTTGGTTCTGACTGTCTTTGGCCTCATTGTGACCGTTATCGTTTTGTCTGTTACTCCCCATCGCATGCCGGAACACGTTCCGGGATCGTACATATTCCCGATCCGAACGACCGCAGCGGGCGTTGGCGGCACGGGCCATCGCGAAGAACAAGTCGGACAGCCGGTTGAGATAACGCAAGCACTGGGGATTGATCGGTTCCACTTTGGCCAGGGCCACCACGCGCCGTTCCGCTCTGCGGGTTACCGTGCGGCAGATGTGCAGCTTGGAAGCAGGTCGGGATCCGCCTGGCACAATGAATTTTTTTACCGGTAAGGCTTGGTTCATGTAGTGGTCAATCAATGGTTCCAACCGGTCCACCATTTCACCTGTCACTTTGTAAGGACGCACTTCACCGACAGTCGCCAGGTCGCTGCCCACATCAAACAATTCCTGCTGGACATCGTTCAGCATTTCCACCATATCTGCCAAATCGACCGGCCATTCCTCCAACAGCGAAAGAGCATCCCCGACGAAGGAATTGGCTTCATCCACCGTTCCATAGGCGTCCACCCGCAGGTCGTCCTTGCTGCGGCGATCCCCGACCAGTGCTGTGATTCCCTCATCCCCGCTGCGTGTATAGATGCTCATCCCGCTTTACCTCCTCAAGTGCTTCGATCAATTCCGTCGAAGACTCATAGACTCTGCCGTAATCAATACCCGGACGGCAGATGACGATTACTTGCACATTGTTGTCCAGCGCCGCTTTTACCTTCTCCTGCACGGAACCTTCCGCCCCCGATTCCTTGGTAATGACGGTACTGACGCCGTAATGGCGGTAGAAGGCCTGATTCAACTCTTCAGAGAAAGGGCCTTGCATTGCCACGATGTTCTTCTGGGGGATTCCCAGTTCTGCACATTTGCGCATATTTTCTTCGTTGGGCAGCATCCGGGCGATCATGCGGATGCCTTCAACCCCGTTCAAGACCTCCGCAAAGATGTGCAGCGTCTTGGAACCTGTAGTGAGAAAAATCGTCCCTTTCCGCTCAAGGGCAACCTCTGCCGCTTCCCGGTAATCCCGTACATAGGTAATCAGCGGGTGGTCAGACAGGATGCTGCCGGGACGTTCGTATCGATAATAGGGAATTCCGGCACTGTTGGCAGCTTCCATGGCGTTTTGCGAAGCGATTTCGGCAAACGGATGGCTGGCGTCCACAATGGCAGAGATTTGGTTCCGACGGATGATTTCCGCCATCTCTTCCGATGTTTTTCGGCCTACGGACACGTCCAGCCCCGCACTTTTCAGGGATTCGGCTGCCGATTCCGTCACGACGGATACAAGCAGTCTGTATCCTTTTGCTTGAAGCTCTATGGCAAGTTCGCGGGCGTCACTGGTTCCCGCCAGAAAGAGGATCATCACAGTCCCTCCAAATTGTTTAAAGTTTACATAATGTTAATTGTTGTGCGGATAGGACTAATTGTCAGTCCTATTATTGTTTTATTGATTGAAACCTTAATAATAGGACTGATTTCCATCCCTATTCGGGGGATTCTCGTGGTCCGCAAACAAAAAACCAGTATAGGACTGAAAAACAGTTCTATTTCTAGGGGTAAAACCGATTCCAAGGGAATAAGCCTGAAAATCAGTCTTATTAATGGATCGTGCTATCAGGCGGTCCAACAAAACAAAATCCCCTCTGTTCGAGAGGGGACAGACGCACAAGAAGTCCTGCTGCGGCCGAATGGGGCAGACCCATCAGGACCGCTTCGCGTGACACCTCCCCATCTCCCGTAGGTGCGGCATAGCCATGCCATGCTGTGCCATAACGGTGTCGTTGGAACAGGCAGGTCTCCTGGCTTCGAATCATCACCCTGTACCCCTTCCCAAGCATATGCCCAGTGGATCTGATACAGGACTCCTCTATACAGTGGCGGGACCGCGTTGGATTTGCACCAAACTTCCCTCTTCGCCCAAATCATCTTGGGACCTGTTCCCTGTCAAATATCAAATTTGGGTATGGACAAACTTTCCTGAAAACATGTATTCTTGATTCGAATATACAATTCCTGCAACTCATAAACAATAACATATGTCCTCGTCCAGGTGC
>NZ_BDUF01000076.1:67918-82913 GCF_002335525.1 Effusibacillus lacus | reverse complement strand
CCCGCAATTCACGGGGGTAACAGGGAATCGGGTGAAAATCCCGAGCGGTCCCGCCACTGTAACCGGCGAGCTCTCTTTCATTAATGTCACTCGAGGAATCGGGGAAGGCGAAAGAGCGCGATGATCCGGAAGCCAGGAGACCTACCTGGAACGAGCACACCCAAGTCTGCCTTCGAGGAAAAGGTACGGTGTATGAGTAGGAATCCTGCGTTCATTTGTGTGGGTATGCAGGTTGCCATGCTTATTTCGACCCCAGCCTTTTCGGCTGGGGTTTTTTACTGGGCTGAAGGAGTCAGGCATGCGGGGGAGCCGGGTTGCATTTTAGGGAAGGAGGTGAACCAATGGCTGCAATCACTCAAAAACTTTTTGAGCTGCAGGTGAGTCCGACACTCGCCAAAATTTTGTACGTTCTGCAGTGGATCCTTCTCATCGCATGGATTCCTTTCACGTTATACGGCCTGTTTTTTGCTCCCATCGCTCCGCTGCACGATGCGGTCCATCCGACCCGTCACAGCATGACGATGGTTCCCTGTCACTAGTCCCAACCCGTTATCGATCCCCCGCATGCCTGAAAATTTGAGCAGCAGATTGCCGAAAATAGATTTGGCGGAAAAAGGAGATGGAAATCGTGAAGTTCAATTTGTTTCGTTTTTTGCTTTTCTTGCTTCTGCCTGTTGTCATTATCAGTACTGTCGTCTTTGGCGTAGGGATCATGGAGAGTTATGAGGAAAAAGGGGAATATCTGGTTCCTCAGAATCCTGTCGCACACGAAACGGCCGCATTTTCCTATCAGCTGCTCGATCCGTCCACGCATCAGCCGCTCCAAAATGCATCGGTTCATATGGAAATTGTCAAGACGGAAGCGCTGAACCCCTGGCTTTATGCCGGATACCTCCGTGAGGACCATCAAGGGACCGGTTTGGTCTATGAGATGGACTACTTGCTGAACGACGGGAAAATTGTACTGGAATCCAATTTCTGGGATGCAGGTTCCTATACAGTCTTGATTCACGCGACAGCACCCGGACTGCAAACTCCGATTGATGTAAAGATTCCTGTTGAAGTGAAAGTGCCGTTGGGGCAAATTGTGAACACCGCAGGTTTGTTTGCCGCCATCCTGATTGCTGCGATGATCAGCGGTTATGTGGCAGGCACCCTGGAAAATCCGTTCAAAAAAACCGCCAATACAGGAGGGACAATGAAAACGGTTGTGTCCGTACTTGTTTTGGGGCTATTGGTTACCGGGAATTTCTCGTCTGCATGGGCTCATGGGAATGGGGCTCCATCCGGGCCTGTCCGCAATGTGGAGATCGAAAAATCGGGCGTAAAAGCCGAACTGAAGATGAATCCTGCCGAACCCGTGCAAAAAGGGGCTCCGGTTCATTTTGCAATGACCTTCCGGGACGCAAAAACGGGCGAACCGGTAAAGGGGATCGATGCAAACGTATCCTTGAAGCATGTGGATGACAATTTGACGATGTTCTCAACGCGCACCCAGATTCAAAACGGTCAGCTGGAATTTGATTATGCTTTCCCGGATACGGCAGAATTTCAAGTCGTTGTGCATGCGGCCCCAAATTCGCCGCAATCAACACTTCCCGCTCCGTTTGACGGCGAGTTTTCGTTTGAAGTGCCTCCTGCCCATCCGAATGCAGGATCCCAGATCCGGGCCGGTGTGTTAATGGTGGCGGCCGTTGCGGTGGGATTCGTGATCGGAGTGGTTGGCGGCAAACGGAGAAAAGCCGCTGTTGCGTGAACATTTATCAGATAAGCAAAGGAGGGACTCAAATGACGTTTGTTCCGTTGACCACGCAACCGCAGGAGATTGAGCAGAAAAGTTTCGAGATCATTGCGCAAGAATTGGGGGAGCACCCTTTTACACCGGAACAGTTTCCCGTTGTGCAGCGTGTGATTCATGCGTCTGCCGATTTTGAACTGGGCCGATCGCTGGTGTTTACTCCCGATGCTGTTGAGGCGGGAATTCAGGCCATCCGTGCCGGAAAACCCATAGTGGCGGACGTGCAGATGGTGGAAGCCGGGATTTCCAGACCCCGGCTTGAGAAGTTCGGTGACGGTTCCGTCCACTGCTTCATCTCCGATCCGGATGTGGCGGAGGAAGCAAAAAAGCTCAACACTACCAGGGCCATTGTCGCTACCCGCAAAGCAGCACGCTTCTATGACGGGGCCATCTGGGCCATCGGAAACGCTCCGACCGCATTGCTGGAACTGATCCGGCTGGTGGAAGCAGGAGAAGCCAAACCCGGTCTGATTGTGGGGGTACCGGTGGGGTTTGTGTCGGCTGCCGAATCCAAGGAATTGTTAAGCAAACTTGAGGGAGTTCCCTTCATTACAAACCTGGGACGCAAAGGCGGATCGCCCGTCGCGGTGTCGATCGTGAATGCGTTGTCCCTGCTGGCTGTCAAGGAGTAACGGAATGGCTAAAGAGGCTGAGAAGGACAAACCTCTTCGCCACGGCTATACAACAGGCGCTTGTGCCACGGCCGCTGCCAAGGCGGCCACCCATGCGCTGCTGACGGGAGAAACCTGGTCTCATGTGACGATCCGGATTCCGGCAGGCATGGATGTGACGTTTGAGCTGCACAATCTGGAGTTCACCAGAGACATGGCCACCTGTTCGGTGATCAAAGACGGGGGAGACGATCCGGATGCCACGCATGGTGCTCACATCTTTGCCACTGTGACGTTGACCGACGAACCGGGGATCGAGCTGGACGGCGGAGTGGGTGTGGGCCGGGTCACCAAACCGGGTCTCGCACTTCCGGTGGGGGCTGCCGCCATTAATCCCGTTCCCAGAAAGATGATTCAAGAAGCGGTAAGGAAGGAAGCGGACGAATTTCTTGCCGGACGGGGACTCAAGGTGGTCATCTCTGTGCCTGACGGGGAAGAGATTGCCAAGAAAACGCTGAATTCGAGATTGGGGATTCTCGGCGGGATCTCGATCCTGGGAACAACCGGCGTTGTGAAGCCTTTTTCCTCTTCCGCCTATATTGCCAGTGTCGTTCAGGCCATCGATGTGGCTGTCGCCAATGGCTGCGACCATCTGGTGCTGACCACGGGCGGGCGGAGCGAGCGGGTGGCACAGGAGGACCTTCCCCAGCTGCCGGAAGTGGCTTTTATCCAGATGGGGGACTTTGCCGGAATTGCCCTCCGACACTGTGCGAAAAAAGGGGTCTCCCGCGTCACGATGTCCGGGATGATGGGGAAGTTTTCCAAACTGGCGCAAGGCCATATGAATCTGCATGCAAGAGGATCGCAGGTGGACTTCGAATTTCTGGCCGAAGTGGCGGAGCGGGCAGGCGTTCCGGAGGAACTGTTGGCAGAGATCCGGCGGTCCAATACCGCCAAGCAGGTAGGGGATCTGTTGGAGGCAGCCGGGTATCAGAATTTTTTTGCCCTGCTGTGTTCGATGATTTGTGAGCAATGCAAGAGGCACGGGGGCGGCGTGTTTGAAGTGGACACGATTTTGGCTGAGTTTGACGGGAGAATCATTGGAAGGGGGTCTACGGATGCATCCGGTGCGAATTATCGGGATTGGCGATGACGGTTTGGCCAGTCTGACTCCCGTGTTGCGTGAGTATGTGGAAGCGGCCGATTTGCTGGTAGGCGGAGAGCGTCACCTGGGGTTCTTTCCGCATGTGGAAGCGGAGAAGTTCGCTGTACAGGATGGGCTGGCGAAAGCGGTGGAGAGGATTGACTCCGTGCAGTCAGACGACAAACAGGTTGTCGTATTGGCTTCCGGCGATCCCAATTTTTATGGGATTGCAGGGTATCTGGGCAAGAAGCTGGGCAAAGAGCGGATTGAGATTCATCCGGGATTGTCGTCCATCCAGTTGGCATTTGCCCGCCTGAAGGAAAGTTGGCAGGATGCTTTTCTTGCTTCCGTCCACGGCAAGACAAGGGATCAGGTACCGAAGTGGGTGCGGGAACACCCGAAGGTGGCTCTGCTGACAGACCCGGATAACAGCCCTTCTGCCATTGCCCGGGATTTGCTGGCCGCAGGGATTACGGGCGTTACGGCTTTCGTGGGGGAGAATCTGGGGGGAGTGGATGAGCGGACGGGAATCTACACCCTGGAGGAGATGGCTGCAGGCGAGTTCTCGCCGCTCAATGTGGTGGTGCTGATGCGGGAGGATGCAACTGATGGCGAGTTTGGGACTGCAACGACCCCTTTTTTCCCGATGGGGGTTCCGGATCATCGCTTTCACCAGCGGAAACCGAAACGCGGCCTGATTACCAAGCAGGAAGTCCGGGCGGTAAGCCTCGCGAAGCTGCAAATCAGACCCCATGATGTGATATGGGATATCGGGGCGGCCACCGGTTCCGTGGGGATTGAGGCGTCCATGCTGGCCCCTTATGGTCATGCGTATCTCATTGAGAAGAACGAGGAACACATGGACATTCTGCGGGCCAACGTGGAGAAGTTCGGCCGGACCAATGTCACCTTCCAGTGCGGGAAAGCGCCGGAGGGGCTTGAGGAGTGGCCGGATGCGGATGCGATCTTCATTGGCGGCACATCAGGGCAGATGCAGCCTTTGCTGGAATTGTGCGCGCGCAAGCTGAAGCCGGGTGGTCGAATCGTCCTCAATGCGGCAACGATCGAGAATCTGTATGGGGCGCTGGAAGGATTCAAGCGGCTTGGCATGCATGTGGACGTGACGATGCTGCAGGTGGCAAGGAGCAAGCCGATTCTGAATCTGACAAGATTTGAATCCTTTGACCCTGTGTACATAGTGAAGGCGGTGCGAATGGAAGACCGGGAGGAGACGGACGAGGAATGACGACTGGGAAACTGTATGCGATGGGCGTAGGCCCGGGCGATAAAGAATTGATTACTTTGAAGGCCTATCGGGTCTTGGCCGAAGCGGATGTGATCGCCTATCCCCGCAAGCTGAACGGAGACAGCTACGCTTTGTCGATTGTGGAGGAACACCTGCCGGAAGGCATTGAACGGCTGGGGCTGCATTTTCCGATGACCCGGGACCAGGAACTGCTGAAGACGAAATGGGAGGCGATTGTGCAGGACGTATGGGACTATCTGGCCCAGGGCAAAAATGTGGCTTTCATAACGGAAGGCGACCCCTACCTGTACAGCACGGCCATCCATCTGACGAAACTGATGAAAGAGCGTCACCCGGAAGTGGAGATGGAAGTGGTCCCGGGAGTTTCGTCCATTAACGGGGCCGCGACCCGTCTTGACATTCCGCTGGCGGACGGGGACCAGCAGTTGGGGGTCATTCCTGCCACCTACGACATGGAAGCCATGCGGAAAGCCTTGGAGGAACACGATACGGTCGTGTTTCTGAAAGTCGCCAAGGTTCTGACCGAAATGATCGGACTGTTGAAGGAAATGGATCTGATTGACAAGGCGACTGTGGTAACCAAGGCGGGTTCGCCGGACGAAGTTGTCTACCGGAACGTCGCCGCTTTGGAAGGGGAAGAACTCGAATACCTGACCCTTATGATTGTAAAAAAGTGCTAAGGGGGCGTGATCCGCGTGGCGGGCAAAGTGTATTTTATCGGGGCCGGTCCCGGTGACCCGGAACTGATTACGGTCAAGGGCAAGCGGCTGATCGACCAGGCGGACCTGATTTTGTATACCGATTCGCTTGTGAACGAGGAAGTTGTGGCCAACCCGAAGCCGGGCGCAGTCGTGGAGAAAAGCGCCGGGCTCACCCTGGAGGAGATCGTGGCCCGCATGGTCGAGACTGTCCGAACCGGAGGCACTGTGGCCCGGGTACATACAGGGGACCCTGCCGTATACGGTGCGATTATGGAACAGATTGTCCGCCTGAACGAAGCAGGGATCGAGTGGGAAATTGTGCCGGGGGTATCTTCGGTGTTTGCGGCAGCAGCCGTTCTGGGGGCCGAATTGACGATTCCGGAGCTTACCCAAACTTTGATTCTGACCCGGGCGGAAGGAAGAACCCCCGTTCCGGAAGGGGAGAAGCTGGTGGATCTGGCCAAACATGACTCCACCATTGCCCTGTTCCTGTCCGCCACCCTGATGGACAAAGTGGTGGAGGATTTGCGGGAAGCAGGCTGGAGCGAGGATACGCCCGTTGCCGTAGTGCAGAAGGCCACCTGGCCCGACCAGGTCATTCTTCGTTCGACTGTTGGCGAAGTGGCGGGCGAGATGAAGCGGCTGGGCATCCGGTCTCAGGCGATGGTGCTGGCGGGGAAGGCGCTTGACCCTCAGCTGCAGTGGTCGCATGAACATAAATCCAAACTGTATGATAAGACCTTTGCCCACCGGTACCGGCGGGCGGTAAAGGAAGAAAAGGGTGAGTCTTGATGCGGATTGCCGGGAACCCAAAACCCTATGCGATTGTAGGAATTACCAAGCACGGGTCGGAACTTGCAAGGAAGCTGGCCAGTGCCATGCCAGATGCAGACCTCTACCTGTCCGAAAAATTTCTGCAGAAGGGGGATGAGGCATCCGTCTACTCTTTCCCGACAAACGTCAGGCTGCTGCTGGAAACCATGTTTCACCGTTATGAGGGTTGGATTCTTGTGGTGTCCTTGGGAGCGGTTGTCCGTATGACGGCTCCCCTGCTGAAAGACAAGAAGGTCGATCCGGCGGTGGTAGTGGTGGATGACAAGGCGAAGTTCGCCATATCGGTTCTGTCCGGTCACCTGGGCGGTGCCAATGCTCTGACGGAACGCGTGGCGGAGATTCTGGGGGCCACCCCGGTTGTAACAACCGCCTCCGATGTGTCGGCCACCATTGCGGTGGATTTGCTGGGTCGGGAGTTCGGTTGGAAGATTGACGATGACCGCCAGGTAACGCCCGCCTCGGCAGCAGTTGTAAACGAAGAACCGGTCGCTGTCATTCAGGAGACGGGAGAGCCCAATTGGTGGAAGAGGCAGACGCCCATTCCCAAACAGATCGGGGTGTTCCCCGGACTGGAAGAGGCTCGGAGTGCCCGTCCCGAAGGTTTTAACGCAGTCCTTTGGGTGACGGACCGCTTGCTTACTGAAGATGAGCTGTCGATAGCGCCCTATCGCGTGGTCTACCGGCCCAAGTCGCTTGTGGTGGGACTGGGCTGCAACCGGGGGACATCGTTCGAAGAAATCGAAAACGTGGTGCTGACCACTTTGGACCGATTGGGGCTGTCCTGGAAGAGCGTATCCTGCATTGCCACCATTACCCTCAAACAGGACGAAGAAGGGCTGTTGGCCCTCTCGGAGAAATACGGTTGGCCGCTGCTTGCTTACACTCCGGAGCAGTTAAACAGCGTGTCGATTCCCAACCCGTCGGAGACGGTCTTCAAGTTCACCGGCGCTTACGGTGTCAGTGAACCGGCTGCCCTGTTGGCCGCTTGCACAGATCACCTGCTGTTGGAAAAAACGGCCAGCGGCAACGTGACCATCTCGGTGGCACGCATCGAATTCGGAGGCGGGAAGGCAGATCATATTACGGGAAAGGCCGGGGAGGTATGGGCATGACGCAAGCAAGGAAGATGCCCCGGTTTGTCGTCGCAGGGACCGGCTCGGGTGCCGGGAAAACCACGGTCTCCGTTGGGCTGATGGCCGCTTTTCAACAACAAGGGTACAAGGTCCAGGGGTACAAAGTTGGCCCCGATTACATAGACCCTTCCTATCATACTGCCGTAACCGGCAGACAATCCCGAAACCTGGATACCTGGATGCTGTCACAGGATGTCATGCGGGAGTGTTTCTTGCGGGGAGCCGACGGTGCAGATCTGGCGATCATTGAAGGTGTAATGGGGCTTTATGACGGGAAGAGTCCATTAAGTGACCAGGGGAGTACGGCGGAGATTGCCAAATTGTTGGGAGCGCCTGTGATTCTTGTGATCAACGCCCATTCGATGGCTCGCTCGGCGGCTGCGGTTGTGCTGGGGTTTCAGCAGTTGGACCCGGAAGTCCGCATTGCGGGTGTTATTGCTAACAAGGTGGGTTCCAAAGGCCACTATGAGATCGTCAAGGCCGCCATTGAGCAGGTATGCGGCATTCCGTGTCTGGGGTATCTGGAGCGCGATGAGAAGTTGACCCTGCCGGAGCGGCACCTGGGACTGATTCCCGCAGTGGAACGCGGAGAGCTCGGGGACCTGTTCCGGTTGCTTGCCGATCAAGTGTCTGTCTCCGTCGATCTGAACCGGTTGTGGGAATTGGCCCAATCGGCTGCCCGGATAGAGTGTTCCGCGACGGGTGTTTTCCCTGTCGAGAAGCAGCCGAAGCGGGTGCGAATCGGCGTAGCCCGTGATCCGGCTTTCAACTTTTATTACCCGGAAAATCTGGAACTCCTGGAGGCTTGCGGGGGCGAGCCGGTGTATTTTTCCCCGTTAAAAGATGCCCGTCTGCCTGACGATATTGATGGACTCTATATTGGCGGCGGGTTTCCGGAGGAGTTTGCCTCTGATCTTTCCGCAAACAATGGGATGATGGAGGACATTCGGGATGCGCATGCTTCCGGCATGCCCATTTATGCGGAGTGTGGAGGTCTGATGTATCTGTGTCGGAGCTTGACCGATCGGCTGGGAAACGAACATCCGATGGTGGGGGTGGTTCCCGCAACGGTCAAGATGCAAAACCGTTTGGCGGCACTGGGATATCGGGAGGCCAAAGCGGCAGCGGATCATTTGCTGCTCCCGGCCGGACAGACAGTAAGAGGGCATGAATTCCATTACTCTTTTCTGTGCCCGGATGTGGAGAATTATGCCTGGGCGTGGATTCTCTCCGGAAGGAAAGGGGAAATGCCCGAAGGATACGCGTCCGGTAATTTGCTGGCCAGTTACGCCCATCTGCACTTTGCATCCAATCCGGACACGGTTCGTTCGTTGCTTGCCAAGTGCGAACAATACAGGGATAGGAGAAACGGGAGGGGACGCCAGTGAGCGAAGCGGTGCTGCTGATCGGACATGGAAGCCGCGATCCGGAAGGAAACGCGGAGTTTGCGGCATTTGTTGAGAAATTGAAAGAACTGAGAAGCGACATCCGGATCGATCTGGCTTATCTGGAACTGGCGCGGCCGACGATTGGGGAAACCATCGATCGCCTGGCAGCCGAAGGGGTTTCCAGGATTACGGCTGTTCCCGTGATCCTGTTGGCAGCCGGCCATGTGAAAGCGGAAATCCCCCATATCCTCGATGAAGCCAGAAAACGGCATCCCCACCTGGACATTCAATACGGCAGGCATTTGGGCCTGCATGAACAGGTGCTGAACATCCTGGAGGAACGGCTTGCCGAGGCGGAACAGGAGGGCCAGGATCGCAAAGACACAACGGTTTTGTTGGTGGGAAGGGGTTCCAGCGATGCGGATGCGAATGGCGATCTGTACAAATTGTCCCGAATTCTGTGGGAACGAACAGGGGTTGCGGGTGTTGAGGTCTGTTTCATCGGAGTCACCTATCCCGATTTTCCCGGAGGGGTGAGACGGGCTGCAGCAGCAGGTACCTCCCATGTGATCGTTCTGCCCTATTTTTTGTTTACCGGTGTCCTTATGAAGCGGATGGAGTCGATGCTGCAGGAACTGTCTCCTGAATTCCCGGCGGTATCGTTTGCTTTGGCCAATTACTTCGGGTATCACCCGGGATTGTTGGAGATTGTTTCTGACAGGATGGATGAGGTGGCGACCGGCGGTGCGTTGATGAATTGCGACATGTGCAAATACCGGCTGCAGGCGGCCCATCACCACCATCATGACCATGGACACCATCACCATCACCATGACCATCATGGTCACGAACATCACCATGACCATGCAAGTCATGGGCATCATTACGAGGACCACGATTGGCAGGAACAGGTGGTTCCGGCGGAAGCCAAAGGACACTCCTGATCGGGAGCAAGGAGGGAGAAACCGTGGGTAAGATTTATGTGGTCGGCTTTGGTCCGGGCGCTTATGAACAAATGACCGAACGGGCCAGGTTTGCAATTGAAAACAGCGATACCATTATCGGATATAAGACTTATGTGGATATCGTCAGCGGTCTTATAAGCGATAAGCAGATTGTCCGCACCGGAATGACGGAGGAAGTTTCAAGGGCACAAGAAGCGGTCAAACTGGCGAAAGCGGGAAATACGGTGGCCGTTATCTCCTCGGGGGAATCGGGAATCTACGGAATGGCAGGGCTTGTCTACGAAGTGCTGATTGAACAGGGATGGAAGCCTGGCGACAGCCCTGAAATCGAGGTGGTTCCGGGCGTTCCGGCATTGGCCTCCTGTGCATCCTTGCTGGGGGCCCCCCTGATGCATGACTTTGTTTCGATTTCCTTGTCCGACCATCTTACACCCTGGGAAGTCATTGCCAAGCGGGTGGAAGCGGCTGGAATGGGAGATTTTGTTGTTGTGCTGTATAATCCAAAGAGTGGCAGAAGAACGAGACAAATTGAGGAGACGCAGAGAATCCTGCTAAAATACCGTTCGCCTGACACACCTGTTGGATTGGTCAAGAGTGCGTTCCGGGAGGCGCAGCATGTAGTGGTGACAACCCTGGAGGACATGCTGAATTACGAGATCGGCATGTTGACCACGGTGATTATTGGCAACTCCAGTACTTTTAACTATCATGATTTGATAGTTACGCCGCGTGGCTATCAAAGAAAGTATACTCTATCGCGGGATGGAGGACGAATGGAAGGACAACCAAGGGGGTTGGCGCCAAGTCCATGGTCGTTGGATGCCACTGCTCCCATCCACCCGGAATTTCTGCCGGAATTGGAGGTGGCTGTCTCGCCGGGAGTTGCCAATAAGAACTTTACCTCTTTTCAAATGATGGAGCTTGCCAAACTTGCGGGTGATACAGGCACCATTACCTATACGCCGGGCCACGAATTGATCCTGAAGATTCCAGGGGGCAATCCGGATGAGGTGAGTCACAGATTGGCCGAGTTGGGGCTGCTGGTTTCTCCCGTCGGCTTGAAAGCTCAGTTGGTGGCTTGCGATTTCTGTGAAGGGGAGAAGACCGAATCCATCCCCTATGCGGAAGAGTTATACAGGCTGCTGCACGGTGAAGAGATGCCCAATGAACTGAAGATCGGGTTCAACGGATGCGCAATGGCATGTTACGGCGCTGTTATGGAAGATATTGGCGTGGTGTTCCGCCGCGGATTTTTTGAACTTTATCTGGGCGGCAAACGGGGGGGATGTGCCCCCCACCCGGGACAAAAGGTTGCAGAAGGCATTCCACCGGAAAATGTAGTTGAAATTGTGAAAAGCATAGTTACAGAATATAAACAGAATGCACACCCGAAAGAGCGGTTCCATAAGTACATGAAACGGACCGGGGAAGTGGCCGGCTATCTCTGGGACGGGACGGCCAACGCCAAAGAAGTGGAGCCGGTGTGCGGAGATTAGACGAGATAGGATGAAAACAGCCATCTGTTGAGGCTGTCACGGAGTTGGACAGGCAGCCTTCTTCGGTTGCCTGAGAGGAAGGAGGGGATTGTAGTGGGGAAAGGGAAGGTCTATCTGACCGGGGCAGGACCCGGCGACCCGAAACTGATCACATTGAAGGGTCTGGAAACCATCAAATGTGCTGAAGTCTTGATCTATGACCGGCTGGTGGCTCCCGACTTGCTTGAATATGCATCCCCGGACGCGGAACTGGTTTATGCGGGCAAACTCCCCGAGAACCATACTCTTCGCCAGGAAGAGATCAATCAATTGCTGGTGTTGCATGCGCTGCAAGGCAAAACCGTTACCCGCCTGAAGGGCGGGGACCCGTTTGTATTCGGCCGCGGCGGGGAAGAAGCGGTCGTATTGGCTGAGCATGGAATTGAATATGAGATTGTGCCGGGTGTAACCTCTGCCGTTGCGGTTCCCGCCTATGCGGGAATCCCTGTCACATACCGCGGGGTGGCTTCCGCTTTCTCGGTTATAGCCGGTTTTGAGAACTGCGACAAACCAGGCACCTCAATTGACTGGGCCCGATATGCTTCCCCGGGAGAGACGCTGATCATTCTTATGGGAATTGGCAATCTGCCTTCCATTACCGGGAACTTGATGGCACACGGTAGGCCTGCCGACACTCCGGCGGCGCTGGTTCGATGGGGCACCTACACTCACCAGGAAACACTGTTCGGTACTTTGGGAGATATTGCCGGCAAGGCGGCCGCCGTACAGTTTCAAAACCCGGCGGTGATCGTGGTCGGGGAAGTGGTGAACTTGCATGAAAAAATCGCCTGGTTCCAGAAGGGAGTTCCTGCAGTCCAGATATGAATCGCGATGTCTGTGACCTTTTCAGGGGATGCCGGGTTCTCTCAACATGAGTTCGAAGGATTCGGTACACCCTGAACGGTCTTATGGCATATGTTCTTAAGTCTGGGCCTATCCTTCCAGGTTTAGGCGTACGCTCTTAAATCCGGGCATACCTGTCCCGCTTTCCTGCATACCTTCTTAGAGATGAGGGTCTGAGGAGTCGATGACAGTGGACGGGTTTTGGCTTTCTTTGGGCGAGATTGTGCTGGTCAACCTGGTATTGTCAGGTGACAATGCGCTCCTGATAGCAATGGCGACGTCAGGTCTCCCCCGACGGCAGAGAAGGTTTGCCATGCTGTTTGGCATAACGGGGGCCCTGTTGATCAGGTTGGTGTTGACCGGAGTTGCAGTCGAGGTCATGGCAGTTCCCTATGTAAAAGCGTTTGGCGCTCTGCTGCTGGCAGTGATTGCGGTGAAACTGGTCGGATTTGAAGACGAACCGGCTTTCATAACAGGAGGAGCCACCTTGCTGTCGGCTGCGGGAACCATTTTATTGGCCGATCTGACCATGAGCCTGGACAATGTGGCAGCCATAGCCGGAATGGCGGCAGGCGACATGCTGCTGTTGTCTGTGGGATTGATCATCAGCATGGCGTTCATGATGGTCGCCAGTGTCTGGATCAGTTCGGTGCTGGATCGATTCCCGCAGTTGATGCTGATAGGGGCCGGAATTCTTGCTTGGACAGCCGGACGAATCCTGGCGGAGGATTCCGGACTTTCACATTTGACAGGTAAGTATGTTTGGACTGTTTTGGCCTTGTTTGTGCTGGCGCCCATTTTGTTCACAGTCAAGCGGTTCAGATCCCGACAAAAAGGAAACCGTTAATAAGGAGTTAGGGCTATCCCAAAACCGGAAACACACTCCGGTTCTGGGATAGCCTTTTTTTATAAAGATATCGGCACCCTGTGCCGTTATCTTTTCAACCGGGGTTGCTTAGCGGCACTGGGTACCGTTATACCTTTGAACTGGCTCAATTAGCGGCACTGGGTGCCGTTATACCTTTGAACTGGCTTAATTAGCGGCACTGGGTGCCGTTATATCTTTGGACCGGCTTAATTAGCGGCACTGGGTACCGTTATAGCTTTGGCTGGCTCAATTAGCGGCACTGGGTGCCGTTATATCTTTGGACTGGCTTAATTAACGGCACCGAGTGCCGTTAAGAGCTACGGGGAAGAGCAATGCCGGTAAGGAAGAAAGGTCCAGGAAAAGGGTTTGCATAAAATGATTCCATAGTGATATCATTTTAGTATCAATCACAGAGAGGGGATGCTTATGAACGAACGTAAAGCTTGGGCGATTAACGGATTTGTTGGAGTTGTCAATATCATTGTGCTGCTGATCCTGGGAGTTGTGTTGCTGGTTGAGGAAAGCCCCTTGGGAGTCGTGGCGCTGGTATTGGGACTGGTGCTTTCGACAGGAATCTTTGTGGTTCAGCCAAATCAGGCGAAAGCATTGATCTTCTTTGGCCGTTATATGGGCAGTGTTCGCGAAAGCGGTCTCTGGTTGGGGATGCCGCTTTCCATCCGAAAGAGTGTATCGCTAAAGGTGAGAAATTTTAACAGTGCCAAACTGAAAGTGAACGATGTCGAGGGGAACCCGATTGAGATTGCGGCCGTGATTGTCTTCAAGGTGGTGGATTCGGCACAGGCCCTGTTTGAGGTGGACAACTACGAGCAGTTTGTGGAAATTCAGAGCGAAACAGCCTTGCGTCACATTGCCAGCCAGTATCCTTATGATCTTTACGAAGAGACGGGCTATTCGTTGCGCGGAAATACCGAAGAGGTTGCGATGGAATTGAAAGGCGATCTGCAGAAGCGGCTGTCGGTTGCCGGGGTGGAAGTGGTGGAAGCGCGCCTTACCCACTTGGCGTACGCAACGGAAATTGCCGGTGCCATGCTCCAAAGACAACAGGCGAATGCCATCCTGGCAGCCCGCAAGAAGATTGTCGAG
Source organism: Effusibacillus lacus (assembly GCF_002335525.1). Taxonomy (NCBI): domain Bacteria; kingdom Bacillati; phylum Bacillota; class Bacilli; order Caryophanales; family Alicyclobacillaceae; genus Effusibacillus; species Effusibacillus lacus. The sequence continues at coordinate 68,722 of NZ_BDUF01000076.1, read as the reverse complement.
GGCGCGGTCGGCATGGTCACTATGGCAATCGACAAGTTGAAGAATGAAGGTGTCATCGAACTGGATGAAGAACGCAAGGCGATGATGATCAACAACTTGATGGTGGCAATTGTATCCGAGCGCTCCTCACAACCGGTCATTAATACAGGAACGATTTATTAAACGGCGGTTCTCAAACCATGGCCGGAAAGAAGCAATTTCCGCTCAGAATTGACGCGAAACTGTATGAAGCCTTGGAGCGTTGGGCGTCTGACGAGTTTCGCAGCGTCAATTCCCATATTGAATTTTTGTTGCGTGACGCTTTGAAGAGAGCCGGACGTCTGCCTGGGGACAAAGGGACAGGAACCGGCAGAAGAGAAACGGAGCGGGGAGATGAAGAATAATTTGGCAAGTCTCGGAATCGCCGTTTTGGGTGGAGGAGCCATCGGCAAACTGGTAACGGCACGATTGGTCGCGGCTGGGATCCCGACTGCACTGATTGTTCGTCGTGTGGAACAGGAGCGAAGATTGCAGGAACAGGGTCTTGTCCTGTTTGAAGCGAACGGCAGCAGATCCGTTCTACCGATCACAGTCACGACGGATCTGACAAGCATCGCTTGCGATGCTGTCATTGTAACAGTCAAAAGCTTTGACACAGAAGAGGCAGCCCGCCAAATAACTTCCATGCCAGGCTCTCCCCATGTACTTTCCTTGCAAAACGGATTGGGGAATGGCGAGATACTGGCCCGTTATATAGTGACCGGGCGCTTGCTGCTCGGTCTTACCACTTACGGTGCCACTTCCCTGTCCGATTATGAAGTTGCT
>NZ_BDUF01000076.1:62826-67843 GCF_002335525.1 Effusibacillus lacus | reverse complement strand
GCCAGGGGAGCGGGAGAACTGGTGCTGGGCGGGTATCGGGGGGACCACCCTTTGACCGGTGCGCTGTCGGACATTTTTTCACGTGCGGGTTGGAATGTGCGGATCGGAACCGACATGAAGAAAGAAGTTTGGAAAAAAGCGCTGATCAATATTGGGATCAATGCGGTTACCGCCATTAACCGGGTGGCCAACGGGGACATATTGGCAAATGCCGACCTGCGGGAAACAGCTGTCGCAGCAGTAAGGGAAGCAGGGCTTGTTGCGACAGCACTTGGCAGTTTGTCACCGGAAGAAGTGGATGCCGGGGTGGAACGCATGCTTGAAGTATGCCGGGCTACTTCGGCCAATCGGTCTTCCATGCTGCAGGATGTGGAGAACCATCGCCAAACGGAAATCGATGCTTTGAATGGAGCCATCGTCCGTTGGGGGGAAGAACTGTCGATCGCAACGCCCGTTAACCTTGAGCTGGTGCAGAGGGTGAAGCGGATAGCGGGGGTGTGAAGTGCATTACAGTTAATGAAATTGAATCTTTAAGTGAAAAGTCGATGCACCCTTTCAGGTGTATCGGCTTTTTTTCTTCCTCCACTATCCCCCACTCGGGAAGGTGGTGCTCAAGACCCATTTGAGCTGTGGATAACCTGTGGATCAATAGGTCTTATATCCTATTTTCAGCCCGGTAAATCAATGTTTTTTTAAAATATTTTCCTGTGGATAGCAGGAATTTCCTCTTACAGGACGAATCAGTAAAACAGAAAGTGGTGTAAAGTGGAGGGAAGTGGTGGACATTCCCTCATGGTGGTGATGCAGGGTGTTCATGGGTGAATATCAGCATAACATCGACGAAAAGGGCCGCCTGATCATACCCTCGAAATTTCGGGAGGAGTTGGGGGCCGGTTTTGTCATTACCCGTGGCCTTGATAACTGCCTGTTCGTATACCCCCGCAAGGAGTGGGAGATTCTAGAAGCAAAATTGAAAAGTCTTCCATTAACAAGTGCTGATGCACGCGCATTTGTCCGCTTTTTCTTCTCCGGAGCAGGTGAATGCGAATTGGACAAACAGGGGAGAATTCTGATCCCGATTCCGCTCCGGGATTATGCCAAACTGGTGCGAGACTGCGTGGTCATAGGCGTATCCAATCGGGTGGAGATCTGGGCGAAAGAAGCTTGGGAATCCTACAGCAATGATGCGGCAGATTCGTTTGCTGCCATTGCCGAAAAACTTACCGACCTTACTTTTTAACCCTGGTTGTCGGTCGCTTTGCACCATCCTGGCATAAGTGGACAACTATGCGGTATACCGCCGAGTTGCCACTAATGGGGGGGTTTGGATTGAAAGAATTTCATCATGTGTCCGTGTTTGCTGAGGAAGCGGTGGAAGGGCTTGCCCCACAACCAGGCGGCGTCTATGTAGACTGCACGCTGGGCGGAGCGGGGCACAGCAAACGGATTTTGCAGAGAACGGCTCCAGACGGGAAACTGATCGCCATCGATCAGGATCTGAGGGCTGTCGAGAACGCCCGAAACGTTTTGGCCGAATACACGGGACGATATCAAATCGTGCATTCCAACTTCCGGCATCTGAAACAAATTGTGCAGCAGTATGAACCGGATGGCGTGAACGGGATCCTGTTCGATCTCGGCGTCAGTTCGCCGCAGCTTGATGAAGAAGAACGAGGCTTCAGCTATATGAAGGATGCGCCGCTCGATATGCGGATGGACAGAACGCAGCCTTTCAGTGCTTTCGATCTTGTAAACACCTGGGGCGAAAAAGAGATAGCGGACGTTATCTTTCAATATGGCGAGGAGCGCTGGGGCAAGCGGATTGCGGAGTTTATCGTGAAAGCCCGCAAGAGCGGCCCGATTGAAACTACAGGAGACTTGGTCGACATTATCAAGGCGGCCATTCCGGCAGGTGCAAGGCGTGAAGGACCCCATCCGGCCAAACGGACATTCCAGGCATTTCGGATCGCGGTAAACGACGAACTGAACGTATTTGAAACCGCATTGCAGGATGCGGTGGATTGTCTGAAAGCGGGTGGCAGAATCTCCGTCATTACCTTCCATTCCCTGGAGGACCGGATCGCCAAAAATGTGTTTCAAGACTACGCCAAAGGTTGCAAATGTCCGCCTGAACTGCCGATTTGCCAGTGTGGAAACCAACCGAAGCTAAAGATCATTACCCGGAAACCGATCGTTCCGTCTGAAGACGAACTTGAAATGAACCCGCGGGCCCGATCCGCCAAGCTGAGAATTGCAGAACGCATTTTAGCAGATTAAGAGTAGGAGAGGAGACAATTTCATGTTGGCAGCAAGATCTTTACACAACAGGACGGAAACCACATGGGTCAAACAATCGGATTTCTCTCGTCATACCACACGACCTGTATCCGGACACAAAGCCAGCAGCGAACGTTTGAAATGGATCGGCACCATTTTGCTCTGCACCGCCGTTCTTTCGGGAATTATCGGACAATTTTCGGAAATAGCCCGGACGAACATTGAAGTGGAGCGTTTGAAGATTCAGATTGAGGCGCAAATGGAGAAAAACGCCAAACTGAATGACCGTGTCAACGAATTGTCCTCCCCCGCCCGCATTATCTCCAAAGCCAGGGAAATGGGTATGGTGTCAACCAACCCGGGTGCACTTGCGGTAGCACCCAAGGAGTGATGCGTTCGTGACTGAACACCAATTGAAGGTCCGTTCCCGGTGGATGCAGTTCTTTCTGATGCTGGGCCTGACAATCCTGATTGTCAGGCTGTTGTACATTCAGGTGTTTCACAGCGAGGCATGGGCCAAGGATGCAGCCGTTTTTTGGCGCGGACAGGAGAAAGTGGAAGCCGTTCGCGGAACCATCTATGACCGAAACGGAAAGAAACTCGCATACACTACAGTCGCTTACGATGTGGAAGCGGATTTGAGCGAAATGAAAGCGGCCAAGGCTGCGGAAGTTGAAAAGGCGAAGAAAAAGCCTGCTGCCGAAGTTGATCTCAGGCAAGGGGATCCAAGAATCTATGCGCAGCAACTGGCTCCTTTGCTGAAGGTGCCCGAAGAGAAGATCTACGAAACCTTGACCACGCCTGACAGGATCGGGGTACGCATTAAGCAAACCGTTGACTCGGATACAGCCGAGAAGATCCAGAAGCTTGGATTAAAGGGAATCCATCTGACCAAGACTACGACCCGTCACTATCCCAACAACACCATGGCAGCCCACCTGCTGGGTTTCGTTACAAAAGACGGCAAAGGCGGGGCCGGGATTGAACTGCAATACGATCATGTCCTTCGCGGGGAGGACGGGCTTCGAAAGTTTATGAAGGACAGCCGGGGGAACCCTCTTCCCTATGAGCAGCAACAGATCAAACCTGCTGTCGACGGCAAGGATGTTTGGCTGACGATTGATGAGACTGTTCAGCAATATGCGGAAGACGCACTTGACCATCTGATCGAAAAATTCAAACCGGAGAACGCTTCCATTACAGTGGTGGACCCCAACACGGGAGAAATCCTGGCAATGGCCAACAGGCCGACCTTTAACCCCAACAAATTTTGGGAAGCGGATCCGAAAGCCCTTTACAATAACCGGGCGGTCAACACAACCTTTGAACCGGGTTCCACTTTCAAGATCGTTACCATGACAGCCGCTTTGGCTGAAAAGAAGGTCAGCCTTGACGAAACATTCACATCCGGACAGATCAAGGTGAAGGGATCCCCCTATTTCATCCGGGACTGGAACTGGTACAAAGGTGCCAGAACCCTGACATTCAGACAGGGTGTGGAACAATCCAGCAACGTGGGGATGGTGCTTCTGGGGCAACGGCTTGGCTGGGAAACCCTGTATGATTACATTTACAAATTCGGGTTTAACCAGAAGACCGGTGTGGACCTGCCTGGCGAGGGGAACTCGATTCTGTTCGACTCCAAGCAAAAAACGGATCTGAACCTGGCGGTAACTTCATTCGGCCAGGGGATTGCGGTAACGCCGATGCAGCAGATTGCCGCAGTGTCGGCGGTTGCCAACGGCGGTCAGGTTATGAGGCCTTTCGTAATGAAAGAAATCCGGGATCCCAAGACAGAAGCGACTCTTCAGGAACAGAAGCCGCATGTCATAAGCCAGGTAGCAAATCCGGAAGTGATGGCGGCCATGCGGGAAATAATGGAAGGTGTCGTGAAGAGCGACGAATCAAAGGCGGGCTACATTGAAGGGTACCGGATTGCGGGCAAAACCGGAACGGCTCAGATTCCAAAGGATACGGGCGGTTATGAAACCGATCGGTTCGTATGCTCCTTTATCGGGTTTGCACCTGCCGACCAGCCCAAGGTTCTGGTCTATGTAACCGTCGATTCCCCAAAAAACGACTTGCAGTTCGGGAATATTGTGGCCACACCTTTTGCCAAGGAAGTCTTTGCCAATGTGCTTCCTTATATCGGTCTGAAAGCACAGGTGGCCAATCCGGCAAAACCTGAACAGAGTGCTGCCCCTGTCAAATATGTGAGTGCACCCAATCTGGTCGGGATGACTCGCGGTCAGGCGGAGAAAACGGCTCTTGCCAACTCGCTGAAATTCCAGATTGTTGGCCGCGGGGACAAGATTGCCGCTCAATGGCCCAAACCCGGGGCGAAAGTTTTGGCGGGCAGTTCAACCATCGTGATTGCAGATAACTTTAAAGATGCCAATGGCAATGTCCAGGTTCCCGATCTCACCGGGGAGAGCATGCGGGAAGCGATCGAGATCCTGTCGATGCTCGAGCTGGTGGCAGATGCCTCTGGTTCGGGATTTGTGGTCAGCCAGGAACCGAAAGGCGGTTCCATTGTTCCATCCGGAACCAAAATCAGACTGACCTTGGGTGCCAATTGAAAAACGGCCGGCAATACGTCCTCCCTCCCTCATGGGGCTGCGGGGGGACGTTCTTTTTGTTGCACGCTTTCCCATTATGATTCTAGTCCACGGATGACAAGCATATGGTTGGTAATGATATCAGCGGCGACAGGAGGAGAGACTGTGCAAGCTGTTAATCT
>NZ_BDUF01000076.1:4723-62746 GCF_002335525.1 Effusibacillus lacus | reverse complement strand
GACGCTTCGCAAACGACTGATTGTAGTACTGTTCGCGCTTGGTGCGGTTTTTCTGGCGCTGGTCGGTCGCCTGGCATACATTCAGTTGATACAAGCCCCGTGGTTAACCGAGAAAGCGGAAGATCTCTGGCGCCGGGACATACCGGTTGAATCCAAACGCGGCATCATCATGGACAGGAACGGAGAGGTTCTTGCCTATAATGGAAGCGCCCCGACAATTGTGGCCTTTCCTGCTCAGATCAAAGACAAACCGGGTACAGCGGAAAAATTGGCCAAAGTACTCGGGGTCGACAAGGATGCACTGCTGGCAAGGATCAGCAAACGTACCCTGTTGGTGTACGTGATGCCCGGCGGGCGCAAGATTGACGACCAGAAAGCGAAAGAAGTACGATCGTTGAAATTGCCGGGAGTTTACATAACAGAGGAAGGGAAGCGGTTTTATCCCTTTGAAAATCTGGCCTCCCATATCCTTGGATTTACAGGAGCCGTCAACCAGGGGTTGACAGGGCTTGAGGCATGGTATGACGAGCGGCTCCGCGGAAAGAATGGAAGCATATCGTTTTTTGCCCAGGCCAATCAGCAGAAGATGCCCAACGAGAATGACTCCTATACGCCCCCCGAGAACGGACTCAACATGAAACTGACCATCGACAAGGAAATCTCCAACTTTGTCCGACGCGAGATCGACAATCTGGTGGCTGCCTATAACCCGGATGGCGTTATGGCCATTGTCGCTGACCCGAAGACCGGGGAAATCCTGGCTATGGAGAACTATCCCACCTATAAACCTGCGCAGTACAAAGAGTATCCCCAGGAAGTCTACAACCGGAATCTGGCCATCTGGAAAACCTTTGAGCCCGGATCCACTTTTAAAATCGTGACATTGGCGGCTGCATTGGAAGAGAAGAAAGTCCAACTGACAGAACGGTTCTTTGACCCCGGTTACTACGAAGTGGCAGGACGCAAGATTCGCTGCTGGAAAGCGGGGGGCCACGGCTCCGAGTCCATGCTGGAAGTTGTCGAGAATTCCTGCAACCCGGGTTTTATGCTGATGGGGCAAAGACTTGGCAAAGAAAAGCTGTTTTCCTATATCGACAAGTTCGGATTCGGCAAGAAAACCGGCATCGACATGCCCGGCGAAGGAACCGGAATCCTGTTTAAATTGAACCAGGTCGGACCTTTGGAACTGGCTACCACCTCTTTCGGCCAAGGAGTATCGGTGACTCCGATCCAACAGGTGATGGCCGTTTCCGCAATTGCAAATGGCGGACTTCTGATGGAACCCCATATAGCAAAAGAGTGGATCGATCCGGAAACGGGGAAAGCGGTGGAAACCGTTCAGCCCAAGGTGAAACACCGGGTAGTGTCGGAAGAGACGGCCAAAACGGTTCGTGAAACTTTGGAGAGTGTGGTTGCACAGGGGACGGGACGCCACGCATACCGGGAAGGATACCGGATTGCAGGAAAGACGGGCACCGCCCAGGTTGCGTCACCCGGAGGGGGTTACAAGCAGGGCCATTATATCGTCTCCTTCGTCGGCATGGCTCCGGCAGATGATCCGAAACTCGTGGCTTATCTGGCGGTGGACAATCCAAAGGCCGGTCTGATCTTTGGGGGTTTGATAGCAGCACCCGTTGTCGGCAACATCCTGGCTGATTCCTTGCATTATTTGAATGTCCCCACAAGGAAAAACGGCATCTCTCTCGAATATCGATATGGTGACATCAAACCTGTCGAGGTGCCTCCGGTGGCCGGTCTGACGCTGGAAGAGGCAAAAAGGGAAATGATTAACAGCCACATGCAGCTGCGGGTGGAAACCGTTGGCGAGGGCAAGTTTGTGGTGGCCCAGGCACCAACCCCCGGCACCAAAGTGACTCCGGGGGCGACGATCCGGATTTTCCTGAGCGATCAGCCTGTTCCTTGACAGGTCCTTGCATCTGCCGTACATTCTGACTAATGGGGGGTGAATTCCCCCGTGCATTTGTTTGAGGAGGTTTTTCCATTGCAATTGAGTAAGCTGCTTGCTCCCATTTTGCTGAAGAAGATCACCGACACCATTGATACGCTGGACATCACCGGCATTACCGCCGACTCCCGCAAGGCATGTCCCGGGTGCCTGTTTGTCGCGCTTAAGGGTCATACTGTAGACGGGCACGATTTTGTTGCCGGGGCGGTGGAGCAAGGAGCTGTGGCGGCAGTTGTCGAAAGGGAAGTGGAAGGACTTCCGGTGCCGCAAATTATCGTCCATAACACCCGGGATGTGGTTCCGATCCTGGCTTCAACCTTTTACCGGCATCCGTCCCACTCGATGAAAGTCATCGGTGTGACCGGGACCAATGGCAAGACAACTGTTACAAACCTGATTGACAAAATTCTGACCGATCAGGGACACCGAACGGGCTTGATCGGCACAATCAAGAATCGTATCGGGAATCAGGAGTATGATGCGGCCAACACCACTCCCGAAGCGTTGGAATTGCAAGAGACATTTCACCGGATGAAAGAATTCGGGACAGAATATGTGGCGATGGAAGTGTCCTCCCATGCGCTTGATCTGAAAAGGGTCGCCGGTACCCGCTTCCGGACGGCTGTTTTTACGAACCTGACCCAGGATCACTTGGATTTTCACGGATCAATGGAAAAATACCGGAACGCAAAAGGGAAGTTTTTTTCCCAACTGGGCAATACATACGAGGACCGGCTGGTGGACAACCGATTTGCGGTCATTAATGCGGACGACCCGGAGGCCGGTTTCTTCATTGGTCAGACTGTCGCCCAGGTTGTTACTTACGGAATTGACAAAGAGGCGGATGTCCGGGGCTTGAATGTGCAAATCGAGGCAGGCGGCGCGTCTTTCACGTTGGCGAGCTTTGCCGGATCGATAGATTTGCATCTGCAAATGACCGGAAAGTTTTCCGTATACAATGCATTGGCGGCAGCTGCCGCCTGTCTGTGTGAAGGAGTGGGTTTATCCGCGATTAAAGCTTCCCTCGAATCGGTTTCCGGTGTGGACGGCAGATTCGAACGTGTGGTGGCCGGACAGGATTTTACCGTCATTGTGGACTATGCCCATACGCCGGATTCGCTTGAGAATGTTCTGAAGACCATCCGGGAGTTTGCGAAAGGGAAGGTCTATACGGTCGTAGGATGCGGGGGGGACAGGGACCGTACAAAGCGGCCCATCATGGCACGGATTGCTGCCGCTTACAGTGATGTGGCAATCATTACCTCGGACAATCCCCGAACGGAAGATCCCGAGAAAATTCTTGACGACATGGAGCAGGGGCTGACTGATGTTTCCCGAGACCGATATGTGCGCCTGACAGACAGAAAAGACGCGATCCGTCACGCGGTGGGTCAGGCTGTTGCAGGCGATGTGGTCCTGATCGCCGGCAAAGGGCACGAAACCTATCAGATCATCGGCACAACCAAACATCATTTTGACGACCGGGAAGTGGCAGTCCAGGCGATTCGAGGTGAACTATGATCCGGGCCAGCATCCAAGAAATCGTGAACATGGCGGAAGGGGAACTGCTGAAAGGCGACCCTGCCCTTGTGATACATGGAGTTTCCACAGACTCGCGGAAGCAAATGACCGGGTGTCTTTTCGTGCCGCTGATCGGGGAGCGGCATGACGCACATGAGTTCCTGTCCCAGGCGGTTGACAATGGGGCTGTGGCTGCCCTATGGCAAAAAAACCGGCCTCTGCCCGAACAATCTGTAGGGAAACTTGCGTTCATCGGGGTTGATGATACGCTTGCCGCCCTCCAAAAAATCGCAAAGGCATACCGCCGCACGCTCCGGACAAAGGTGGTCGGCGTTACGGGTAGTAATGGAAAGACCTCAACCAAGGATATGATCGCCCAGGTGCTTTCCGAACGGTTTAAAGTGCAAAAAACACAAGGCAATCTCAATAACCATATCGGACTGCCTCTCATGGTGCTGACATTGGAGCCGGATACGGATGTGGCCGTGCTGGAAATGGGGATGAGCGGCAGAGGAGAGATTGCACTGCTTGCCGACATTGCAGCGCCCGAGATTGGCGTTATCACAAACATCGGGGAGGCGCACATCGAGTTTCTGGGTTCCCGGGAAGGAATCGCCAGAGCCAAATTCGAGCTGATTGAGGCATTGTCCCCGGACGGTTTGGCTTTGCTGCATGGTGACGAGCCGCTGCTGCGGGCTCTCGCTGACAGAATCCCCTGCTTGACCCAATGGTTTGGGTTTGAAGAAAATAACGATTACCGAGCCGTCGACATCCGCTCTCTCGGTTTGGAAGGCACCTCTTTCCGGGTGGAAGGGGAGGGGCTTGAGTACCGGCTTCCGGTTCCGGGTGTTCATCAAGTGGGAAATGCTTTGGCTGCGGTTGCGGTTGGACGTCATCTTGGCATGTCCGTCGGCGAAATTGCAAGCGGTTTGTCAAAGACCGCCTTGTCAGCCATGAGAATGGAAGTAAGAGCCCGTCCCGCCGGCGGATATATTGTCAATGACGCCTATAATGCCAGCCCTACTTCGATGAAGGCGGCCTTGAAGATGTTGTCCGATACACCCGGGACCGATTTCAGGGTGGCTGCCATCGGAGATATGCTGGAACTGGGGGATCTGGCAGCGGAGATGCATTATGAAGTGGGCCGAAAGGCAGGGCATCTGCGGATTGACCTGCTGGTGACCCTTGGCCAACACGCCGCGGATATCGCAAGGGGCGCCGAGGATGCCGGATTCGCCAAAGACCGGATTTTTATGGCGGAAACCAAACAGCAGGCAATCGAATATATTCAACACTGTATCGCAGACAAAGAGTTCCCTGTCATACTTGTAAAAGCTTCACGAGGGATGAAGATGGAAGAAATCGCAGCTGGGTTGTTGGCGTAAGGGGGACCGCGGAATGGAATTGCAAGCGTTGTTTTGGACAGCCGGGGTGGCGTTTTTGATCGCCGTAGTTATCGGCCCCCTGTTTATACCTGTATTGAGACGATTGAAATTTGGGCAGGCGATCCGCTCAGAAGGCCCGCAGGGACATCAGAAGAAGGCAGGAACCCCAACCATGGGGGGGACCATCTTTCTTGTCGCCCTGGCCATTACCTCCATTCAATTCTCGGACAGATCCTCCGAGTTGTGGCTGCTGCTTCTGGTCACGCTCGGGTTTGGCCTGGTCGGGTTTCTGGATGATTACATCAAAGTGGTGATGAAGCGGAATCTGGGACTTCGCGCCAGACAGAAGTTATTGGGACAGATTCTCGTTTCGGCCATTTTCTTTGCGGTCTTATACATTCAACAATTTGACTTTTCCGTATCGGTTCCGTTTACTGATAGTACATGGGACTTGGGCTTGTTATATGCTGTATTTCTGTTTCTTGTGCTGATCGGCACGACCAACGGGGTCAACCTGACAGACGGGTTGGACGGTTTGGCGGCCGGAACCTCGGCTATTGCGTTTGCCACCTATGCTCTGATTGCGGCGGTCTGGTCGAGCCAGTTTGATGTGGCCATTTTTTGTGCCGCAATGGCAGGGGCTCTGCTTGGATTTCTTGTGTTTAACGCACACCCCGCCAAAGTGTTCATGGGGGACACCGGGTCGCTGGCCCTGGGTGGCGGACTGGCTGCCGCAGCGATCCTGACCAAGACGGAGCTCCTGTTGGTGCTGATCGGGTTCGTGTTTGTGGCTGAAACCTTGTCCGTCCTGATCCAGGTATTTTCGTTTCAGGTTTTTGGCAAGCGGGTATTCAAAATGAGTCCTTTACACCACCATTTTGAGCTTTCCGGCTGGTCCGAATGGCGGGTGGTCGCCACCTTCTGGGCTGCCGGTTTGGCCTGTTCCATGGCTGCTTTGTCAGCTTACTTCTAAATAAGCAGAATGAAGGAGCTCTACCACAATGGATTATCAGGGGAAGAACGTTTTGGTTTTAGGCCTCGCCCGGAGTGGCGCGGCCGTTGCCCGTTTATTGAACAAACATGGAGCCCGGGTGGTTGCAAATGATCAAAAGGAGCGCGAATCTTTCGGCGATGTCCCGGACGAACTTGGGAAACTGGGAATCGAAGTGATTTGCGGCGGGCACCCGGAAGGGATTGTCTCCCCGAATCTTGACCTGCTTGTGAAAAATCCGGGAATCCCTTATACGGCAGCCCCGATTCAACAGGCACTGGCATTGGGAATTCCGATCGTTACGGAAGTGGAGGTTGCCTATCAGTTTGCTAAAGCCCCCATTATTGGAATCACAGGATCCAACGGGAAAACCACGACCACCACACTGACGGGTGAGATTCTGAAAGCGGCCGGACTCAATCCGGTGGTCGCGGGCAACATTGGTACCGCGCTGTCCGAAATCGTGGAAGAAGTGCGGGCGGATCAATGGCTGGTGGCGGAACTGTCTTCTTTCCAATTGTTGGGTACCGACACCTTCCGTCCGCGAATCGGGGCGCTGCTCAACTTGTATAAAGCGCATCTGGACTATCATGGCACCATGGAGGAGTATATTGCCGCCAAAAGCCGCCTCTTCCGCAACCAGGCGGAAAATGACGTGGCTGTGCTGAACGCGGATCAGCCGGCGGTAATGGAACTGGCAAACTCTTTGCAGGGGCGGATTTTTCCGTTCAGTATCCGGAAAAGATTGGAAGAGGGAGTTTTTGTCAAGGATGAAAGTATCATCGTTCGATCCAGCGGCCAGGACGTCCCTGTATGCCGGTTGAATGACATTCCCATCAAAGGGGCCCACAATCTGGAAAACGTTTTGGCAGCCACTGCCATAGCCTATTCTGCCGGTGCGTCCCCCGGATCCATTCGCGAGGGAATCCGCGGGTTCAAAGGAGTCGAGCACCGCTTGGAATTCGTGGCCGAGAAAAATGGGGTCACCTACTACAATGATTCAAAGGCCACCAATGCGGAAGCGGCCACAAGGGCCATTACGTCCTTCTCCAACCCGGTGGTGCTGATAGCAGGCGGCCTTGATCGCGGAACCGATTTCGCCGAGCTGATTCCCGTTTTTCAAAAACATGTGAAAGCGATCGTCACTCTGGGGCAATCGGCTGACAAGTTGGCGGCTGCGGCCGAGAAGGCCGGCGTCCTGACAAGGTTCAAGGCCGGTTCCATTGAGGAAGCGGTTTCCATTGCAGCCAATGCTGCGGAAACAGGGGATTCGGTTCTGCTTTCACCCGCTTGCGCCAGTTGGGACATGTACAGTTCGTTTGAAGAAAGGGGACGTATTTTTAAAGACGCCGTGCATACAATGTAGCGATTGGACGAGACCGAGAAGGGGGATCTCAATTGCAGGCGTACGATCGCAAAAATCCGGATTTGATCATTATTGTGACGGTTCTTCTGCTGCTCGGGCTTGGCGTCGTGATTGTATACAGCGCAAGTGCGATTAAAGCGGAAGGAACGTACGGGGACAGCTTCTATTTTGCCAAACGCCAGTTGCTGTGGGCAATCGCGGGACTTGGCATGATGTTTTTCATGATGAACTTCCATTACACCCGGTTGAAAAAATGTGCCAAAACCATCATGCTGGTCTGTTTTTTGCTGCTGATTCTCGTTCTGACTCCGCTTGGAGTGGAGCGGAACGGTTCCCAGGCATGGCTGGGAATCGGCTCATTCGGCATTCAGCCGTCAGAAGCGGCCAAATTGGGATTGATCGTTTTTTTCGCCTGGTATCTGGAAAGGCATCAGAATCAGATCCATCATTTCAGGAAAGGTCTGCTTCCTCCCCTGTCCATTCTGGTTCTGGCGTTGGGACTGATCATGCTGGAACCTGACCTGGGCCAGAGCACAGTCATTGCGGGCACCACCATTATCCTGATTTTTGCGGCGGGGGCAAGGGTCAGTCATTTGCTTGGATTGGCGTCCCTGGCGATTCCGGCTTTTGCTGCTTTGGTCATGGTGGCGCCTTACCGGCTCAAGCGGATTTTTGCATTCCTGGATCCGTGGAAATACGAGCTTGGTGAGGGATACCAAATCATTCAGTCGCTTTACGCGTTGGGGCCGGGGGGGCTGATGGGACTTGGGCTGGGCCGTTCCCGCCAGAAGTTTTTGTACCTGCCGGAACCGCAGACTGACTTTATCTTCTGTATTTTGGCGGAAGAACTGGGGTTCATCGGAGGGGCCACCGTTATCATGCTGTTCCTGCTGCTGCTTTGGCGGGGGGTACGCGTGGCCATCACCGCCAGGGATCCCTTTGGCAGTTTGCTGGCTATCGGAATTACAGCCATGATCGCGGTTCAAGTCATCATCAACATCGGAGTGGTCACCGGCTCCATGCCTGTAACGGGGATCACCCTGCCTTTCATCAGTTACGGCGGTTCCTCCCTGCTCCTGATGTTGACCGGGGTTGGAATTCTCTTGAACATTTCCCGCCACTCGCGCTAAAATTGACTTGCAAGCTTGCCTAACGGGAGAAAGCGGGTGTGGATCAGCTTGAAGATCGTTGTTACGGGTGGAGGAACGGGTGGGCATATCTACCCGGCCTTGGCGATAGCAAGATATTTCTCTGAAGTGGAACAGGCGGAGATCCTTTACATAGGAACCGAGCGGGGGCTGGAAAGTGACATTGTACCCCGCTCGGGTTTTGCTTTTCGTACGATTGAAGTCAGCGGACTGAAGAGAAGCTTGTCGTCGGACACGCTAAAGACCTTTGCAAGGCTTGGCAAAGGGCTGCTGCAAGCCCGCAGGATTCTGAAAGAATACCAGCCTGATGTGGTAATCGGCTGCGGGGGGTATGTGGTGGCGCCCGTTGTCTTCATGGCCAAAATGCTGGCCATTCCGACATACATTCACGAAATGGATGTCTTCCCCGGACTTACCAACCGGTCCCTGAGCCGTTTTGCCGATCGGATCGGGGTATCCTTCGAGGGATCGGTGAACTATTTCTCCAATGTAAAACACAAGGTGGTTGTTGCAGGAAACCCAAGAGCCAGCGAAGTGGTGAAGGTGACGCCTGACGAGACTCGTCAGGTCAAACAGGAATTGGGCCTCGATCCGGAGAAAAAAACGGTCGTAATCGTATCCGGATCCCGGGGGGCGAAACCGATCAACGATGCTGTCCTGAGTATGCTCGAGTCGGTGTCCAACCAGAGACGGTTTCAATTGCTCTATATTACGGGTCAGATCCATTACGAGGATGTGGCCGGTCAATTGAAACGCACAGGTTTCGGTCCGCAGTCGGGCATTTTTGTCCAGCCGTTTGTCTACAACATGCCGCCTCTGTTGGCAGGATCCGACCTGCTTGTCTCCCGGGCAGGAGCCACCACAATTGCAGAAGCTACGGCACTGGGCGTACCCGGGATTTACATTCCTTCGCCTTACGTCACCAACAATCATCAGGAATATAATGCCAGATGGCTGGCGGATGCGGGCGCCGGAGTGATGATCAGGGAATCGGAACTGACTCCCGGGCTTCTGTTCCAGGCCATTCAGAGGCTGATGGAATCCCCGTCCGACCTCCGGAAGATGAAGGAGCGGAGCAAGGCGCTTGGTCTTCCGGAAGCGATGTCGAACATTCATCGAACAATTATGGAGTTGGTGAAATAACCGGTGTCTCTCTGGGCTCCTGTCACACATCGGTGGGGGAAGCATAGTATAGGGTACGTAGGCGCTGAACACATTGACCGGATTACGGAGGTTCGTATGAGCAGCAACGATTGGCAATCCATTTTTCACGGGCTTGACCTCGGCACGATTCTTTTTGATGAACCGCTCTCCAGACATACTACGTGGAAAATTGGCGGCCCTGCGGATGTGTTTGTTATTCCCACGAAAGTGGAACATCTTCAAGCATTGGCCAGAATATGTGCGGAGCACCATATTCCCTGGTATGTAATCGGCAGGGGATCCAATCTGCTGGTGCGTGACGGCGGGATGCGCGGAGTCGTTATCAAGCTGGCGGACAACTTTGCGGATCTGTCCGTTGATGGGTCTACCAACCAGTTGACTGCCCAAGCCGGCCGGTCTTATGTGTCAGCGGCAAATACTGCGATTCGCAACGGTCTGCAAGGGCTTGAATTTGCAACCGGTATTCCGGGAACAGTTGGCGGGGCTGTCATGATGAATGCCGGGGCGCATGGAGGAGAAACAAGAGAGGTGCTCCTCAGCGCCGAAATTGTAGAAGAGGATGGCTCCCTTGTAACTCTTCAAAATCATGATCTCCAGTTTGCTTACAGGTACAGCATTCTGAAAGATCATCCGCGGATCGTGGTTCGGGCAACCTTTCAACTGAGACCGGGAAATACGGAAGAAATGCAGGCGAAGGTTCGGAACTGGACCAAACGCAGGCAAACCACACAACCTCTGCAACTGCCCAACTGTGGATCCGTGTTTCGAAATCCGGAGGGAACCCATGCGGGCTTATTGATCGAACAGGCAGGCCTGAAGGGGACCCGTATCGGAGGTGCGCAAATCTCCGATCTGCACGCCAACTTTATTGTCAATATTGACAAAGCACAGGCTTCCGACGTTCTTGCGCTGATTGAGTTGGCGCAGACGACTGTCCGTAATCGTTACGGCGTTTCTCTCATCCCTGAAGTGCGAATCGTAGGAGAGGACTGACAACAAGGAGATCGTGGGGGTGATGAGGTGGAACGACTTGCCATTGAGGGTGGCAAACCTCTCATTGGTTCCGTTCGTGTGCATGGCGCAAAAAATGCAGCCCTGCCGATCCTGGCCGCCAGTGTGATGGCCAAGGGGGAAAGCGTGATTCATGATGTTCCGGATTTGCAAGATATACGTGTTATGGAAGAAATCTTGCGAAGCCTTGGCGCTCGTGTATTCAGAAGAGGCTCCACCGTTACGGTGGATCCGACTCCCATTCATTCAACCGAAGTTCCCGATGAATTAATGCGTCAAATGAGATCCTCCATATTCCTTATGGGGCCGCTTTTATCCCGTTTCGGATCGGTGCGGGTGTCAAAACCGGGAGGATGCACCATTGGGTCCAGACCGATCGACCTGCATACCAAAGGTTTGACTGCCATGGGGGCGGACATCCGGGAAAGTCACGGGTACCTGTTCTGCCAGGCAAACCGGTTGAAGGGAACCTCGATTTATTTAGACATCCCGAGTGTGGGCGCCACTGAAAACATCTTAATGGCAGCGTCTTTGGCAAACGGCACAACCATGATCGGAAATGCGGCCCGGGAACCTGAAATCGTGGATTTGGCCACCTACCTGAACAAGATGGGGGCCAAAATAACCGGTGCCGGGGAAGACACCATCTATGTGGAGGGCGTAGCGGAGCTGACTCCGACAGAACACACCATTATTCCTGACCGGATCGTGACAGGCACTTTGCTGGTCGCAGCCGCAGTCACAAACGGGAACATCCTGCTGGAAAACGTAAATCCCTCCCACCTAGGAGTTGTGCTTACCAAATTAAGGGAAACCGGTGTTGAAATCGAGTTGGGTCGTGATATAATGACTGTAAAATCTAGTAATCCTTTGACTGCCGTAGATAGAATCCAGACATCCTACTACCCGGGATTTCCGACCGACCTGCAAGCTCCCTTCATGGCCATGCTGACTGTCGCAAAAGGGACATCCATTGTTTCGGAGACTGTTTTCGAAGAAAGATTCAAACATGTCAGCGAACTTCGCCGGATGGGGGCGCGGATTAAAGTGGATCTTCGGACTGCATTCATCGAAGGAGTACCCGAGTTGACGGCAGCCAGTGTGGAAGCCACAGATTTACGCGCCGGCGCAGCATTGGTTATTGCGGGTTTGGCGGCTAACGGAACCACCTGCGTGGAGAACACGCACCATATTGATCGAGGGTATGAACGGATTGAAGATGTCCTGTCATCCCTTGGCGCAAGA
Organism: Effusibacillus lacus; assembly: GCF_002335525.1. Classification (NCBI taxonomy): domain Bacteria; kingdom Bacillati; phylum Bacillota; class Bacilli; order Caryophanales; family Alicyclobacillaceae; genus Effusibacillus; species Effusibacillus lacus. The sequence goes on along the minus strand of NZ_BDUF01000076.1, from coordinate 50,949 downwards.
ATTCATCGCATCCAAGATTAAGAACACAAGCGGCGGCATATACAAGGATATGCCGCCTTTTTATGGGGGCATCTTATGGTTGCTGGACAGAAGCGCAAACCCAGATGGAAGGCTTTGACTCTCCTTTTTGTTTTTTTTGCGGGGGTCGGGGCAGCCGTTTTTTTTACATCTCCCTTGTCCAAAATTCGTTCCGTGCAAGTAATCGGCAACAGCCAGATTCCTGCCGACCAGATTGCAAGCGCAAGCGGAGTCATAGTGGGAATGAACTTCTGGGACGTTAAACCTGAGAATGTGGACAAGCAGGTTCGGGAGCAGTATCCGCTTATTGCCAAAGCGGACGTGGAAGTCAAGTTCCCCGGTCATGTGACGATTGCGGTTGCCGAGAAACCGGTTGCGGCAGTTCTGGTGCGGAACGGCGGCATGTTTTACAGGCTGCTGAGCGATGCGACTGTCTATGATGCAATCAAAAACACAAATGGGACAAACCTTCCCCTGATCATTGCACAGAATACGCTTGAAGTGGAACCGGGCAAACAAATCCCCGACCGGGACGTGCAAGAATTTTGCGAACAGCTTGTATCGGTTGATCGCAAGTTGTTGGAACATATATCCCATTTCGAAATCAGGAAAAAAGAAGACAAAAAGGAAAATCTCTGGTCCGCCTGGACGGTGGAAGGGTTTGAAATCCGCTTTCCGCCGGGCAATCTGGCCACAACTCTGGACGTTTATATGAAATTTTGGAAGAAAGAGTTAGAGGGAAAGCTTCCCGGAATCATATATATTTATAGTGAGGATGAAGCTTGGTACGACAGCAACAGGGGGGAGCAGCAGCCCAAAAAGGAGTGAGGAGCATTGTCTTCAAAAACAAGGCTGATACTGACGCTGACCATAATCTCCATAACCCTTGGTTTTATGATGGCAGTCCAATATAAACACACACAAACAGTCAACGAACAGGTAAGCTGGAACGTTTCAAACAGGGACGTGCTGGAAGCCAAGGAAAAATTGGTCGCCATTCAAAAGCAAAACAAAGAACTGGAAAACCACCTGAACGAGCTCAACAAGCAAATCTTGGCTCTGGAGCAGGAAGCTTCCAAATATGACACATCCGATATCCAGAATTCGCTTGAAAAAGCCAGGATCTTGGCAGGAACGTCCCCCGTCAAAGGGCCGGGAATCGTGCTTACGATTGATGACAGCAAAAGAGGGTCAAAGTCATCAGACCCCGTTACCCATGACACGGACGTAATGAGGCTCGTGAACGAAATTTTCCTGTCAGGGGCGGAAGCGGTAAGCGTTAACGGAGAAAGGATAGGGTCGGTTACAGGCATTATGTGCGTTGGGCCCACTGTGCGGATCAATGATCGCTTGCTGACACCCCCCTATAAGATTGAGGCGATCGGAGATCCTTCAACGCTTATCAAAGGACTGACTATGCAAGGCGGTATGCTGGATGAATTAAGGAGTATGGATCGATTATTGCAAATTCAAGGTCCGAAAGAAGTTGATCTGATCCGAATGAAAGGCTATTCCGGAGATCCGGAAAAGCTCTCTTCAAATCCGGCCCGACAGTAATGCGGGAAACAGATAAAGACGGAAACGGGGGGTGGAGTATGGGAAACAAAACTGTGAACAGATTCAAGTTCAGCCTTTTCGGTGTCAGTATTTTGCTGGGCGCCATGCTGACCATTCAGATGACTTCCGGCAAAGGAAAAGACTCCGACTTTGGCGGCGCCGACATCATACAGGTAAAAAACGCTTTGGCTTACGAAAGCAAGCACCAGCAACAATTGATGGACCAAATTTACAAGATGGAAAGAAAAATCCAGGAGTATCAAGCATCTCCCGGCGACAGGGAAAAAGTCCTTGAAAAGATGAAAGAGGAACTTGAGAAAGCCCGTATAGAAGCGGGGTTGACTTCATTGGAAGGAAACGGGATCCGGATTGAAATCAGAGAAAGCTCCATTTTTCCGGATTCAAGGGGCCCACACTCCAAAGAGTTTCATATTTTTGACCATGAACTTGTCTACCTGGTCAATATTCTGCAGGCGAATGGGGCCAAGGCTGTTGCGTTCAACAACCAAAGAATTGTCTCGTCCAGCGGCATCCGGGAAATCGGGATAACTCCCGGCGAGAACAATGTTATTTACCCCGGAGTCATGCAGGTGAATTTTAATGCCGTTAACTACCCGTACGTGATTGACGCAATTGGCAATATTGACAAAATGAAAGGCGCTCTGCTCACTTATCTGGGAAAAGAATTTTTCATTTCGAAAGGGAAAGAACTTGTGATTACGGAATACCGCGATCAGAAAAAACTGATCCTGCCCGCTTTCTCCGGGATTCCGGGCTATCGGTACGCAACTGAAGAAAAAGCGGAGGGAGCGGTCAAGCCATGATTTGGATTCCTATTGTCGGACTCGCTTTGGGTATCTTTTTGGGGTTGATGTTCAACATCGACATCCCTGTGCAATACAGCAGCTATATGTCAATTGCAATTCTGGCTGCGCTTGACACCGTCTTCGGCGGTATCCGTTCCAGTCTGGAACGGCACTTTGAATCTGAAGTTTTCATCACCGGTTTTTTCTCCAACATGTTGATGGCCGCCCTGCTGGCTTACATTGGAAATGAGCTGGGAGTGGACCTTTACCTGGCAGCCGTATTTGCTTTTGGCGTAAGACTGTTCAATAACCTTGCCACCATTCGCCGGTTGCTGCTGCAAAAAGCAAAGCCGACCAACACCAAGAATCTTTAAAACTGTAGGTTCGTCCGTCCGGACATCTCCACAGCCCCCGTAAAGGGGGCTTTTGCAGAAGGTTTTTTTCAAGAAAGTTGGAAAGAAAAAAAGGGATTCGACATAACGCGTTGAATCTTTATAGGGTAAGGTTGTTTTAGATGTTGGGGAGGTGCCACCGCTTGACTAAAGGCGATATCATCGTCAGCTTAGATATTGGAACATCCAAGGTACGTGCGATCATCGGTGAACTCAACGGATCGACCCTAAGCATCATAGGTGTTGGGTCTGCTGACGGTGAAGGAATACGCAAAGGTTCCATTGTTGACATAGATAAAACGGTTCAATCCATCCGTGAGGCGGTTGAACATGCGGAAAGAATGGTCGGTATCAAAATTGAGTCCGCATTCATCGGGATAACAGGGAATCATATTGCACTTCAGCCCAGTCATGGCGTTGTTGCGGTATCTTCTCCCGACAGGGAAATCGGAGACGAAGATGTAGACAGGGTGCTGCAGGCAGCGAAAGTGATTGCAGTTCCGCCTGAACGTGAAATTATCGGTGTTGTTCCCAAACAATTCATAGTTGACAGTCTTGATGAGATTACTGACCCCCGTGGTATGATCGGAGTTCGTCTCGAAGTAGAAGGCTCCATAATTACAGGCTCCCGCACGATTATTTCCAACTTGGTCCGTTGTGTTGAAAGAGCGGGCTTACACAATGCCGGTTTGGTTCTAATGCCCCTGGCAGCCAGTTCCATTGCGCTTTCCAATGACGAGAAGAAACTTGGAGTCGTGCTTGTGGATATCGGTGCGGGCCAAACCACCGTATCTGTCTTTGAGAACGGCGTTTTATCCGCATTGTCCGTATTGCCCATCGGCGGCGATCATGTGACCAACGATATTGCCATTGGCTTGAGGACTCAAACGGAAGTGGCTGAGACGGTCAAACTGCGATACGGCTACGCCATGGTTTCGGAAGCTTCCCCTGAGATTATGTTCAAGGTGTCGCGCATTGGAAGCAATGTGGACAAAGAATTTTCCCAGGCCGAACTGGCCAACATCATTGAGCCCCGAATGCAGGAGATATTCTCAATGGTAAGGCGGGAGGTCGAGAGGTTGGGATATGTGAAAGAGATTCCCAGCGGCTACGTACTGTCAGGAGGAGTTGCCTGCACACCGGCTGTGGACAAGCTGGCCGAATTTGAACTGGAAGCACCTGTAAGGGTTGCCATTCCCGAGTATCTGGGAGTGCGTGATTCTTCCTTTGTGAATGGCGTAGGCATCATTCAATATGCAATCAAAAATTATGTGCGCCGGTCGCACAATGCAAGCAACACTCCCGCGCACCGCAAGGCGGGTGGCTTTATTGAGCGGGTTAAAGGCTGGTTTAGCGAGTTTGTATAAGATTTTATGGTAGTGGCCTAAGGTTCGAATGATCGAGGAGGAAATGGTATGCTTGAATTTGATCTTGACATAGACGCACTGGCCCAGATAAAGGTCATCGGCTGCGGAGGCGGCGGTTGCAACGCGGTAAACCGGATGATCGAATCAGGGATCAAAGGAGTTGAATTCATTACTGTAAATACGGACGCACAAGCGCTAAACCTGTCCAAGGCCCATCAACGTTTGCAAATCGGCGAAAAATTGACCCGCGGACTGGGAGCGGGTGCAAATCCTGATATCGGGAAGAAAGCCGCCGAAGAAAGCCGGGAAGCTATTACAAACGCTCTGCGCGGAGCGGACATGGTTTTTGTCACCGCAGGCATGGGTGGCGGAACAGGCACGGGTGCCGCTCCTATCGTAGCGGAAATTGCCAAAGAATTGGGAGCTTTAACTGTCGGCGTTGTCACCAAGCCGTTCACGTTTGAAGGTCGCCGTCGCATGCAGCAGGCGGAACAGGGGATTGCCAACCTTAAGGAGAAGGTCGACACCTTGATCGTAATTCCGAATGATCGGCTGCTCGAAATTGTTGACAAGAACACGCCAATGGTGGAAGCGTTCCGCGAAGCGGACAATGTGCTTCGTCAAGGTGTTTCCGGCATCTCGGATCTGATTGCCGTTCCGGGATTGATTAACGTGGATTTTGCAGACGTAAAGACCATCATGACCGAGCGGGGATCTGCCCTAATGGGGATTGGTGTGGCAAAAGGCGAGAATCGTGCAACGGAAGCGGCAAAAAGCGCCATCATGTCGCCGCTCTTGGAAACTTCCATTGAAGGTGCACGGGGTGTCCTTATGCATATTGCAGGCGGCAGCAACCTGTCCCTGTTTGAGGTGAACGAAGCAGCCGATATCGTATCGACTGCTGCGGATCCGGAAGTCAACATGATCTTTGGCGCCGTCATCAATGAGAATCTCTCTGACGAAGTGATTGTAACCGTGATTGCAACCGGATTTGAGCATAAAGAGCGTCCACCGGCACCAAGACCTCAGAAAACTTCGGATCTGCGTCCGTTCCATAATGCGGGGACTTCTCTGGACAGTCTTGATGTTCCGGCATTCCTCCGGCGCAATACCGATAAATAATGAAACAGATTTCTCCGTACCAGCGACTTATTTTTAGAACGGATTACAGCGTAACCGCGACAAATGTTTGGAACCCATTACACGGTAACCGTACCAAGTAGAAAGTTTATGCTGAATAGGGGCTATTCTGAAAGTAGATGTTACTTTTGGACTAGCCCCTTTTTATAATAGTACTCTCAGGTAACAGGTGGCAGGTTTTCGGTTTTACAGAATAAGTGTTTAGCAACTATCATTGGCGGACAACTATGCAGGCGGACCACTATCCTAGGCGAATAAACATTTTCAGGCATCTATGTAAGATTTAATACCGCCATTTTCTCAGATAGCGCACTTTTGCGCACTCATTCGGCATTTTTAACTCTAATCTCTTCTTTTGGATGGTGAAACAATGGCACCCAGTGTTGCTATTTCAAGCGATCCCCCTTCAACAAGCCGATTAACGGTATCCAGTGCCGCTATTTCAAGCGATTTCCCTTCAATAAGGCGATTTACGGCACCTAGTGCCGCTATTTCAAGCGATGCCCCTTCAATGATCAGATTAACGGCACTTGGTGCCGTTAAGCAACCTCGGTTGACTCGATAACGGCACTTGGTGCCGCTAAGCAACCTCGGTTGACTCGATAACGGCACTTGGTGCCGTTAAGCAACCTCGGTTGACTCGATAACGGCACCTGATGCCGCTAAACACCCTCGGCTGACTCAATAACGGCACTTGGTGCCGCTAAACACCCTCGGCTGACTCGATAACGGCACTTGGTGCCGCTAAACACCCTCGGCTGACTCGATAACGGCACTTGGTGCCGCTAAACACCCTCGGCTGACTCAATAACGGCACTTGATGCCGCTAAACACCCTCGGTTGACACAGTAACGGCACCTGATGCCGCTAAGCAACGTCGGTAGGCAGCCGAGATAACGGCACCTGATGCCGCTAAACACCCTCGGCTGACTCGATAACGGCACTTGGTGCCGCTAAACACCCTCGGTTGACGAGGTAATGGCACCTGATGCCGCTAAACACCCTCGGCTGACTCAATAACGGCACTTGGTGCCGCTAAACACCCTCGGCTGACTCGATAACGGCACCTGTTGCCGCTAAACAACCTCGACTTATAGGCGTCAGTAGCCCCGGTCTGGTAGCGGAAAGTCGAAACTTTTCCCGATTCTATCGTCAAGTTGCGACAAAATTTGTAATAGATATGTACTATACTAGGGGCATCGACATGTACGGGAGTTGAACCCGTAGGCATGTGCTGTATTGCGGGAGTTGAAACCGCATGTATGTGCTTTATATTGATGTGGTTTGGATTGTGAATTTTCTAATGGACGCGGTGATTCTATCCTTTGCTGCCTGGATGGCCAACCGCAGGGTGAGGGTCTGGCGGATTGTTGCCGGTTCTGCATTGGGCGCATGTTATGCGCTGTTCCTATTCGTGCCGGAAGTGTCACAGCCTGCAATGAGCTTGGCAGCCAAGTTCCTGTTTTCCTGCCTGATGGTTTTGATTGCATACCGCCCCCGTCATGTAATCGGGTTCCTGCGGGATTTGGGGCTGTTTTACCTGGCTTCCTTTGTAGTCGGGGGAGCTGTATTTGCCCTGAACTACATGATTTCGGACACGCGCGTATTGGGGGGTATGGTGCTGATTTCGGGCGCTGCCCTTTGGAATTTAAACATCGGATTTCTTACCCTTATGCTGTCTGCCTTGACTCTTTATCTGATAGGTAAGGCCGTATGGCAAAGAATAGAGAAACAGCGAAACAGAGAAGCCCATTTGTGCCGGGTACGGATTGAGGTTGACGGAATCCGGACAGAGATGACCGGACTCATTGATACGGGGAATGCTTTGACGGACCCGATTTCAGGCCTGCCGGTTGCCGTAGTGGAATGGCAAGCGCTGGTTTCCGTTTTGCCATTCTCTTTGCAGGAAGTATACAAGGCGAACCGGGACGCCACCTTGGCCTTGGGAGATTCCCCACTGGAACCTCGCTGGCAATCCCGGTTGCAGATCGTTCCTTACCGGGGTGTGGGGGGGGCCGTCGGAATGTTGCTCGGTTTTCGACCGTGCGAATTCGTCATTCTCTCCGAAACTGGAAGCCTGCAGCCGGTGAAACTGATAGTTGCGGTCAATCCGAAACCACTATCAACCGATCAGACATACCAGGCGATATTGCCTCCGGCGTGCATGTCCGAAACCGATTCGTCATTGGCTTCTTAGCGGTGGGAACATACTGGAGAATCTAAAAGGACTTATCTTTTTTTATTGGGGAAAGGGGAGTGCCACTTCATGATCATGCCGTACAAGTTTCGGCTGCAGCTTCGTTTGCTCTACTTGCGAATCCTGTTTAAACTTGGAAAACAAGTCGAAGAAATATTCTATGTAGGTGGCAGTGAAGCTCTCCCTCCTCCGTTGTCGCGGGAAGAGGAAGAATTCTTGCTGGGCAAGCTGCCGACGGGAGACGAAGCGGTCAGAGCGGTTCTGATTGAGAGAAACCTCCGGTTGGTGGTTTATATCGCACGAAAGTTTGAAAACACGGGCATCAACATTGAGGATCTGGTGTCCATCGGGACGATCGGACTGATCAAAGCGGTCAACACCTTTGACCCTGAGAAAAAGATCAAGCTGGCTACATACGCTTCCCGTTGCATCGAGAACGAAATCCTGATGTTTTTGCGCCGCAACAATAAAATTCGTTCGGAAGTCTCCTTTGACGAACCGCTTAATGTGGACTGGGACGGAAACGAACTCCTCCTGTCCGACGTGTTGGGGACTGAGAATGACACGATCTACCGCAACATCGAGGAGCAAGTGGACCGTAAGCTTCTCTACAAGGCCCTCGACAAGCTGTCGGATCGGGAAAGAAGGATCATGGAACTTCGGTTTGGCCTGGCGGACGGAAAAGAGATGACACAGAAAGATGTAGCCGACCTGCTCGGTATTTCCCAATCCTATATTTCACGTCTGGAGAAGCGCATTATCAAACGGCTTCGGAAAGAGTTCAGCAAAATGCTGTAATTTCCAAGGGTGCATATTTCTTCCCTCCGAGGAAATACTGTTGACGAAATCCTGCGGCGGATGTGTCAACAGGGAGGGAATGGCATGAAGCGAAATAAAGTCGAGATTTGCGGAGTTAACACAGCTGAGCTTCCTGTTTTAACAAATACGGAAATGAGAAAACTGTTTGTGGAATTGCAACAAGGGGATTTGTCCGCCCGGGAGAAACTGGTTAACGGGAATTTGCGGCTGGTGCTTTCCGTTATTCAACGCTTTAACAATCGCGGGGAGTATGTGGATGACCTGTTTCAGGTAGGCTGTATCGGATTGATGAAGGCGATTGACAATTTTGACCTAAGCCAGAACGTAAAGTTCTCCACCTACGCGGTGCCGATGATCATTGGCGAAATTCGCCGGTATCTCCGGGACAACAATCCCATCCGTGTAAGCAGAAGCCTTCGCGATATTGCTTACAAAGCCCTGCAGGTTCGCGATCAGCTGACCAACAAGAATCTGAGGGAACCTTCCATTATGGAAATCTCCGAGGCGATGGAAATACCGAAAGAAGACGTGGTATTTGCGTTGGACGCCATCCAGGATCCGGTATCCCTGTTTGAGCCGATTTATCATGACGGGGGAGACCCGATTTATGTAATGGACCAGATCAGCGATGAGAAAAATCAGGATTCGCAATGGGTGGAGGAAATCGCTATCGTGGAAGCGCTGCAGAAGTTGAATGAGCGGGAGAAGCGCATCTTGTCCATGCGGTTCTTTGAAGGAAAGACCCAAATGGAAGTCGCTGAAGAGATAGGGATCTCACAGGCACAAGTATCGAGATTGGAAAAAGCGGCCATCAGCCACATGCAAAAGTACATACGACCCTAAAAGTTGGGGAGCAGGACCAGCTGGAAGTCGCGTGATTGCGACTTTTTCTTTTTGTCCTTGCATAGGATGATAGTGGGGTCAAATTCTATCGCCGAGGGGAAGGAAATGATCAAAGTATCGGAACTGCAATCGAAAGATGTGGTGAGCATCACGGATGGCAAACGTCTGGGGATGATAGGCGATCTGGACATCGATTTGGAGAACGGGATGATCCGGGCCATCGTGGTTCCCAGTACAGGCCGATTTTTCGGGCTTTTCGGTTCGTCGCAGGACTATGTCATCCCCTGGAATCAAATCGTAAAGATCGGAGCGGATGTGGTACTGGTGGAACTCAATCCGTCCAGCCAATCCTTCTCTCCACCTTCCTTTTCACCCCGTTCCGGTGGAAGTTCGGATCATTACGGAGGCAATTCGGGCGGATATTAAACGGATTGCAAGATGCGCTTCTTAGGGGCGCTCTCCCAGGATCTACGCCCTTTGCGGGTATCGCGGGTCTGTGATACGATGCAAAAAGAACGGATGAGAGGAGATACCGATGCTGGAACCGCATGTATTGATTGCTGACAATATCAACAGAACCGGAATTGCAAAAGCGGTTTTCACAACCCGGCAGGGTGGCGTTTCAACCGGTGAGTGGGCAGGCCTGAATCTGGGCCTGCATGTGGGGGATCTGCCGGAGTCTGTTATCAAAAATCGGGAACTCGTTTCGCAAATATTGGGTGTTCAGTTGAGTCAATGGGTTTGCGGTGAACAGGTTCATGGCAAACAAGTTGCCGTGGTCGGCAAAGAGCATGTCAGCCGGGGCGCTTTTGTCTATACGGATGCAATTCCGGGGACCGATGCGTTGGTCACCAATCAACCGGGGGTCGTGCTTTCCACGTTTGCGGCCGATTGTGTCCCGATTTTGCTATTGGACCCGGTGCAAAAAGCGGCGGCTTCCATTCACGCCGGCTGGAAAGGAACCAAGAGTCAAATAGCCAAAGAAACGGTTCGCGTTATGCAGGAAGCGTTCGGTTGCGATCCGGCAAATCTGGTGGCTGCCATTGGACCGGGCATTGACGATTGTTGTTATGAAGTGGACGATAAAGTATACGATCCGTTTGTCAACGAATATCCCCGGGGTGCTGCCTTCTTTAAGGCCAATTCCAACGGGAGATGGCAACTGTCGCTTCCTCTGGCCAATCGGCAGATTCTTCTGGAAGCGGGGCTCAGACCGGAGCATGTGGAACGTTTCGGCGGTTGCACCGCATGTGACATAGATACCTATTTCTCTCATCGTGCGGAACGGGGAGCAACAGGACGGCTTGCAGGTCTGGTTGTCCTGTTGTGACAGGCAGGAAAATAGGAAATCAGGAAGAATATATTTCCATTAGGGACAAGCAGTGGTGATAACCGATGGATTACAAAGACAGGCTGACTTCCATACAAAACAGGATTGCACAGGCTTGCGGCAGGTCCGGGCGCAGGCCTGAAGAAGTGACGGTTGTCGCGGTGACCAAATATATCGGCATTCAAGAGACGCGAGCGCTTCTGGCGACAGGTATCCAAGATCTTGGGGAGAACCGGATCCAGGTTGCTCTGCCAAAAGTCAAGGAAATCAAAGACAGCGCAAGATGGCATTTTATCGGCAGTTTGCAGACCAACAAGGTGAAGGACGTTCTGCCCCATTTTCACCTGATCCATTCATTGGACCGCTTGTCATTGGCCAAAGAAATGCAGAAACAAGCGGAGAAACTGGATTGTACCGCATCCTGCCTGATTCAGGTCAACATCTCAGGCGAACAGACTAAGAGCGGATTGGCACCGGATGAGGTTCCTTCTTTTCTGAAGGAAATAGCCGGGATGGATCGAGTTCAGGTACAAGGTCTGATGACAATGGCTCCCATAACCGATGATCCGGAAGAGGCCAGGCCGGTGTTTCGCGGCTTGCGCGAATTACGTGACCAGTTGAGACCGGAATACCCCGATATCAGCCATCTGTCCATGGGCATGTCCGGCGACTTTGAGGTGGCGGTTGAAGAGGGGGCCACTCTGGTCCGGTTGGGAAGCGTATTGGTAAAACCATAAATACGGGGGTATCATCATGTGGAATAAGATGATGCAGTTTCTCGGGTTGATGGACGAAACGGCAAATACGGACAAAAGGCAGGACAAAACGCAGGAAATGGAAAGTGCTTCCGATGTGATTTCCATGCAGCGGAAAGCGGCTGTAGTCAGTTTGCACACACAAAAGCAGGTCCGTCTGATGCTTTGTGAACCTCAATCATTCGAGGAGGCGCAAATGATCGCAGACCATCTTCGGGCTCGCCGCACTGTCGTGCTGAATCTTCACAAGGCGCAATTTGACCATGCACTCCGTATCATTGACTTTCTGTCGGGAACCATTTATGCTCTGGGTGGGCGAATGGAAAAAATCGGCCATCAAATCTTCTTGTGTGCTCCCGATAATGTGGATGTACAGGGGGCTATAAGCGACCTTCTCAACAATAAACCGGAACTCAGTCAAATGGTCTCCAAAAGTCAAATGAGGTGAAAAAATGTCGGAATATGAGCTTTCAAGGCTGATTGACACTGCCTTTCGAGTATATGAATTTATTCTGATCGCCCGGGTGTTGATGTCATGGGTTCCTGATATGGAACGTACCAGTCTGGGCCAATTTTTGTACAAGATTACAGAACCTTACCTGAAGTATTTCAGACGGTTTATCCCTCCATTGGGTCCGATTGACATTTCCCCGATCGTTGCGATCTTTACGTTGATCCTGATCCAAGCAGGTCTGGAAACTGTGCTGAGAAGCATCTTGTAAGGCAAGTGTCAGGGAGGGACTCATGAGTGACAATTGGCTGATGCATTATCGACCGGAAGAAAAGCCTTTCGTTCAGCGGATGATTGAGCTGGTCCACCGGGCCTCCTCCCGGCATTCACCGGTATTGACCCCTTTCCTGGATCCTCGTCAGGTTCGAATCGCCGAGAACATCGCCCGTACAGTGGGCGGTGTTGTTGTTTTTGCAGACGGCGGATGGGAGGGAGCGGAAAGAAAGCGAGTCTTGTTGGCACCCGACTATTGGACTCCGGAACCATCTGAATTTGAACTGGACTGGATGCGCCTTGAGATACCGGGTGAATATTTGACATTGAAGCACGGGGACTATCTGGGGGCATTAACCGGTTTGGGACTGAAACGGGAAAAGATTGGGGATTTGTCCGTGATGGAAGATGGCTGTGATTTGGTGGCGGCCGCCGATGTGGCAGACTATATTCGATTGCATCTTAACAAAGCCGGGCGAGCGTCTGTACTGGTCCGTCAAATAAGCCGTGAAGAGTACCGCCGACCGGTGATTCATTTTTCCGAGCGGGAATTTACTGTCATGTCCCTGCGGGTAGATGCGGTAACGGCTGAAGGGTTCCAGTTGGCTCGCGGCAAAATTCTGGACCCCATCAAGAGCGGCAAGCTGCAGTTGAATTGGCAAACGGTAACGGACCCATCCCTGCAAGTCGAGGAAGGGGATGTCATTTCCTTAAGAGGTATGGGCAGGCTTAAAATCATGGAAATCGGCGGGCTGACCAAGAAAGGGCGAACCCTTGTCAGAATTGGGAAATATCTGTGAGTTGCGTGCAGGAATAAGACTCATTTTGTCGAAATAAAGGACAGGATGTACTTGTTCAATTCAAATGGAGGTGCCTCTTGCATGCCCTTGACTCCCATGGATATTCACAACAAGGAATTTTCCCGTGCCCTTCGCGGTTATAACCAGGATGAAGTTAACGAATTTCTTGATCATGTAATAAAAGATTACGAATCCCTGATTCGTGAAAAGAAGAACCTCGAAGAGCAGGTCTCCCAGTTGAAGGAACGCTTGGCTCATTTTGAGAATATCGAGGACAGCTTGAGCAAATCGATCGTTGTGGCACAGGAAACGGCGGAAGAAGTCAAGGCCAATGCCCGGAAAGAGGCTCAATTGATTGTGAAGGAAGCGGAGAAGAACGCAGATCGAATCGTTAACGAAGCGTTGCTGCGTTCCCGAGAAATCTCATTGGAACTGGAGAATATGCAAAAGCAGGCCTCGATCTACAGGGCCCGGTTCCGTGCCTTGATTCAAGCCCAGCTTGAAATGCTGGAAACCAACGATTGGGACAAGCTGGTTGAAGAATAACGAACTCGTTTGACAGCGCATCAACCCTTTGCATATAATAGAATCCGATTAAAATTTGCTTGGCAAAAAACGATGATCGGGACAAGTACCAGCTGGATGCTTTGCAGCGAACCGGGATTGGTGAGAGCCGGGAAAGCGGAAAGTCAGGGAATATCACCCGTAAGTAGCTTGCTGAAAACCGCTGGCCATTCCTTATGTTTGGCTGCTGCGGGCAGTAGGATAAGCCGGTTCGTGCCCGTTACCGCACCTAAAGTGGCCTGTGCCCTGTTTTTCCGGGGTCCCCATTAAGTACCCGGCGTTTCTGCAACGCTTCACTTCACTTAGCACCCGTCCGGGTATAAGTGGACAACTAAACGGTAAACCGTTAAGTTGCCACTAATGGGGTTAGGCAATGTGGGTGGTACCGCGAAAGTAAGCCTTTCGTCCCTGTTTGGGGCGAAGGGTTTTTTTGATTTGATCCAGGATTGCAAGAATAAGGGGGAATCCAGATGGCAACTGATTACAGCAAAACATTGAATTTGCCAGAAACGGAGTTTCCCATGCGCGGCAATCTGCCGCAGCGGGAACCCGAGATCCAGAAACGTTGGGAAGAAATGGGACTTTACAAAAAGGTGCAGGAGGCCCGGGAGGGAAAGCCCATGTTTGTCCTGCATGACGGCCCTCCATATGCCAACGGAGATATTCACCTCGGACATGCGGTCAACAAAATTCTGAAGGACATGATCGTCAAATCGAAAACGATGGAAGGATACAACGCACCCTACGTACCCGGTTGGGACACACATGGCCTTCCCATCGAGCAGGCGATTATCAAGAACAAGAAGATTAACCGGCACGAAATCCCGGTTCCCCAGTTCCGGCAAATGTGCCATGACTATGCATGGGACTACATTGACCGCCAGCGTGCCCAGTTCAAACGGTTGGGCGTTCGGGGTGACTGGGACAATCCTTACATCACATTGCTTCCTGCTTATGAAGCGGCACAAATCCGAGTATTTGGGGAAATGGCAGCCAAAGGGCTGATCTACAAGGGAATGAAACCGGTCTATTGGTGTCCCAACTGCGAAACTGCACTGGCGGAAGCCGAAATCGAATATGCGGACAAAAAATCGCCCTCCATTTATGTGAAATTCCCGGTAACGGATGGGAAAGGAAGGCTGCCGGAAGGCTCCTTCATCGTGATCTGGACCACAACTCCCTGGACCATTCCGGCCAACGTGGCGATTGCCGTTCATCCGGAGATTGAATATGTCCTGGCTGAGGTAAACGGTGAGAAACTGGTCGTCGCAAAAGAACTGCTGGGGTCTGTCACCAAAGCGGCAGGCTTTGGGGCAGAAGCGAAAGTGGAGGCATCCTTCAAGGGTTCCGATCTGGAACTTGTGGAAGCCAAACACCCGCTTTTCGATCGAAAGTCTTTAGTGGTACTTGGTGACCATGTAACTTTGGATGCCGGTACGGGCTGCGTGCATACGGCTCCGGGCCACGGAATGGAAGACTTCCTGGTAGGGGGGCAGTATGGACTGCCGGTACTGGTTCCCATTGACGACCACGGGAAATTTACAAAAGAAGCGGGTCCTTTTGCGGGTCAATTCTATGCGAAAGCAAACCCTGCCATTACGGAAGCGCTGAAGGAAGCGGGAAACCTGCTGCACGAGTCGGAGATGAACCACTCTTACCCCCATTGCTGGCGCTGCAAGAATCCGGTCATCTACCGGGCGACTGAGCAGTGGTTCGGGTCCATTGACAAGATTCGTGACGAATTGCTGGAACAGATCAAGCAGGTAAAATGGAATCCGTCCTGGGGGGAAGTCCGTCTGCACAACATGGTGGCAGAAAGGCAGGACTGGTGCATCTCCCGGCAACGGGTATGGGGTGTGCCGATCCCGATTTTCTATTGTACGGACTGCAACAAGGAACTGATTACCAAAGTCACGATTGAACATGTGGCCAGCCTGTTTGCGAAGCATGGCTCGCAAGTTTGGTTCGAGCGGGAAGCGGCCGATCTGTTGCCTCAGGGAACCGTCTGTGAATGCGGCAACGGTGCATTCCGCAAAGAGACGGACATCATGGATGTATGGTTTGATTCCGGCTCTTCCCATATTGCGGTCTGTGAAGGCCGGGAAGATCTGCAGTGGCCTGCTGATCTTTACCTGGAAGGTTCCGACCAGTACCGCGGCTGGTTCAATTCTTCGCTGACAACGGCGGTGGCGGTGAAGGGCGGCGCCCCCTACAAGGAAGTTCTTTCGCATGGATTCGTGCTTGATGGGGAAGGCCGGAAAATGTCCAAGAGTCTGGGGAATGTGGTCGATCCGCTCAAGGTGCTGGAAAACCTGGGCGCCGACATCCTGCGCCTGTGGGTGGCATCGGTGGATTACCGTTCAGATGTGCGGGTGTCCGACGCAATCCTGAAGCAGGTGGCGGAAGTATACCGGAAAATCCGCAACACATTCCGTTATTTGCTTGGAAACGTAAATGATTTTGACCCGGTGCGCAATACGGTCCCGTTGGATCAGATGCTGGAAATTGACCGCTGGGCCCTGCATAAGATGGAAGCATTGAAAGAACGGACCATGAAGGCCTATCGGAACTATGACTTCCATGTGGTGTTCCATGACATCAACAACTTCTGCACCGTTGACATGTCCGCTTTCTACTTTGACGTGCTGAAAGACCGAGTATATACAAGTGCGCCTGATTCACTGGAACGACGTTCTGCTCAAACCGCCATGTATCATATTCTGGTGGAATTGGTGAAGTTGGCAGCGCCCATCCTTACCCACACCGCCGACGAAGTATGGCAATACGTCCCGGGCGCGGCGGGAGCAAGCGTTCAGCTGGAACAGTGGAGTCCCGTCAGGACAGATTTCCTGAACCCGGAGCTGGATAAAAAGTGGGAAAAGATCCTTGACCTTCGTGACGAAGTGCTGAAGGCACTGGAAGTTGCACGTCAGGAGAAAGTAATCGGAAAATCCCTGATGGCGGCCGTTGACCTGTATCCGGAGACTTCGGAAGCACTGGTGACTCTGCAGGGCACACCGCGTTTAAAGGAAGTGTTGGGCGTATCGGAAGTCCATCTCTTCCAACCCGGGGCTCCGATTCCACAGGATGCGGCTGCCTATACGGGGCTCTCCATTCGTGTGCGGGTAGCGGAAGGGGAAACTTGTGAACGATGCCGCATTGTGACACCGGAAGTCGGGAAAACGGAAGAGCATCCCACGTTATGTCCTGCTTGCGTGGAGAATGTGAAATTCTTCCTGTAGGAAATGAGAAAAAACCCTTTCACGAGGTTTTTCGTGAAAGGGTTTTTTATATGCGGGTGACGACAAGGAGAGTGATGCCTGCCAAGATGAGGGTGAAGAACACAGGGCTGTAGGGCGTGAGGGTATCGAATTGAAAGATCATTTTTGTCAAGAAGCCTGCAATTATCGCGATAGAGCCGAGCCAGATGAGAATGGAACCTACAGAACGTACCATATGCCGTTTCATGGCAGGAGTTTTTCCCTCCTTTTGGTTACCTTAATACAATACATGATACAAGATATTTCGTCCAATAGAAGATGGAAATAAAGGCATTTCTCTGAACATTTTCGTAACGGCAGCCGCATACATGAGGTATGTCAAAGGTTACAATACCTCAAGGGGGTTGCGGCGGATGAATGAGAAAAAGGATTTGGCAACCGTAAAGGAGCATCTCGAGCGGCTGGCCATGCACCTTGAAAGGGCCCAGTTGGCCGAGTATGTCCAGTTGTTGAACCGACCGCTTCGCCTGATCACTGTCAATTTCATAAGCGGTGTGGCCAGAGGAGTCGGCACGGGGCTTGGCTTTACCGTGATTCTGGCTGTGCTGCTCCTGATTTTGCAGGAACTTGCAGATCGGAAACTTCCATTGATTGGACGCTATTTGGCCGAGATCGTGCGCATTGTAAGGGCGCAATTGGATACGCCGCACATTCCCTGATTACTTTCCGGAGGACGCGGGAACAATTGAAAGTAGCACCCGATGTTGCAGAAGGGGGTCTCCAGGTGAACCTGACAAGCGAACAGTTATTGGAACTGCGCAACCGCTTGGAAGAGGAAATGACCGACATACGCGACGCGCTGGACAGGAATGACCGCTTTGGAATCCCAAATTCCATGGTCGACCAGCTTGGTGAATTGTCCATGTACGATAACCACCCGGCCGATATCGGGGACGAGTTGTATGAACGGGGCAAAGATTTGGCCCTGCGGGATGCTGAATCCATTCGCTTGGCGCGAATTGACGAAGCGTTGGAACGCATGGAGGATGGTACCTACGGAACCTGCGCCCATTGTGGACAAGAGATACCGTTTGAACGGTTGCAGGCGGAACCTGCAGCCGAATTTTGCGTCAGATGCCAGGAAGATGCGGAAGAACACGAGATCGAAGAGAATCGTCCTGTTGAGGAAAACTTTGAGTACCCCGGTTATGGCCGTGTATTTAACGATAACAACCGGCATGAGCAGGTTCCGTATGACGGTGAGGACGCCTGGCAGGATGTTGAACGGTATGGTACTTCCAACTCGGCTGTCGACTTTGAAGACGGGACAGACCCGGAACTGCTTTACATCGACAGTGAAGAAAGAAGGGGTTATGTCGAGGATCTGGAAGGTTATCTGACAGCCGACCTGCATGGCAATCCGACGGGGTTTACGCGAAACGAAGCCTATCGGAGAAATGCCCGGGACTATATGGACGAATTGAACTGGATGGGTCTCGAGTCGGATGACATGTTGAACGAAAGTTCGGAGAACAACTGGGACCGTTTTGACGAAGACCGAAGGGAATAGGGGGGTGTCCCCCTTATTTTTTTTCTTGACAATCGACCAGATTTTTGTAGACTATATTTAGATATTTTTCTAAATATCTAAAGAGGGGATCCAAATGAATGAAACATTCAAAGCCTTGTCCGATCCGACACGACGGAAAATCATCCGACTGCTGCGGGAACGGGACATGACAGCGGGGGAGATCGCCGACCAGTTCAATATGACGAAACCGAGCATTTCCCATCATCTGAATTCTTTAAAACAAGCCCGTCTGGTGTTGGATGAACGGAGAGGACAAAACATCGTGTATTCTCTGAACTCGACAGTGGTGCAGGAAGTCATAGGGTGGTTTCTGGAAATTACCGGAACTGCTGCAGAAAAGGGGGAGAAGAAAGGTGCACATGAAAAGTAAGTGGGGATGGATCGATGTTGTCTTACTCTTTTGAAGCCAATGCTGGCCCTGTAGAAGTGATTTTGCTATCTGGTAGATGTAGCTTCCATAGACAGCGTAAATTATAATTTGGAGTGTGGAGATGAGCTGCATTGCAAAATTGGTTATACATAGGACTTATGGTATTGGCAGGTGTCATGATAGGATTCCAGTCGCCTATTAATACTGCACTTTCAAAAAAAGTGGGGATAATGGAATCCTCCTTCATTTCCTTTACGGTTGGGGTGTTGACTCTGGCTGTAGTAGCAACAATCTGGGGGAAAGGAAACATCAAAGAAGTCATCCATGTACCCTGGTGGCAGTGGTTAGGAGGATTCCTGGGCGCCATATATGTGACTTCCATAATCGTTGCGGTACCGCAGGTAGGAGTAACAACAGTAATGGTGGCAGCGTTAGCAGGACAACTGACAATTGCTCTCTTAATCGACCAATTCGGATGGTTTGGATTAGCCCCTCGTCCTATCGATTGGCAAAGAGTATTGGGTGTCTTCCTATTATTCGTTGCTACTTGGCTGATATACAGCAAAAGATAAGCTTTGGAATGCCTTCGGAATCTTGCTCTCCTATTCCGATCTTCTTACATAGGTTTTATCCCTATATTATACTTAGGGACATAGGAGGCGAATCTCGTGAGTGAGGATCTTCTGGATCAAATCTACGAGGCAGTCTGTACAAACGACCCGAGATTTGATGGGTATGCTAATTCGTGCTATAGCCGAATCAATAGGCTTTCGCAGTGTGTCACATTTTTCGACTACCTTTCAGAAAATTACAGGACACACCCCATCAGCCTTTAGACAAAGTGCAGGTGAAACAATCCATGCGTCAACAGAATGAGCACATCTACTGGGAGTATTTACCCTACAACGACTGGGTCTTTACAGTTGCAGTTACAGAAAAGGGACTCTGTCGGATTCTTCAACCGAACGAACCATTTGAAGTGTTGGAAAAATGGGCCCAACGTCATCTGAAAAATCCGATGTTACAAAGGGACGAGATACATACTGCCCCCTATATTGAACAACTCAAGGAATATCTTTCTGGCGAAAGGAAGTCCTTTGACCTTTCCCTGGACCTTCGGGGTACCCCTTTTCAACAACAGGTATGGAAATCCCTTCTGCGAATTCCCTATGGAGCTACTCGAAGTTACTCGGATATTGCAACAGAAATTCAGTGCCCAAAAGCAGTAAGAGCAGTCGGAGCGTCCAACGGAGCCAATCCGGTTCCGATTGTAGTGCCGTGCCACCGGGTTATTGGCAAGAGCGGGTTCCTGACAGGCTATCGTGGCGGTCTCCAGGTGAAAGAGGAATTGCTCCTGATTGAAGGCGTTACTGCTTTCAGGACTAGGTGAGAGGTTGGGGGTTAGTCACCCCCTCCTGCTCGATTGTTGATTCACCAAATCCAGAACAAAAGATTTCAACCTGTTCAACTTCAACTCGGCTCCTGCATGGCTCTTGTCGACGGCGCTGAAATAGAACTTGATCTTCGGCTCGGTGCCGGATGGGCGAATGGCTACCCAGCTGCCATCCTCCAACACATACTTCAAGACGTTGGATTTGGGCAGACCTTCAATTCCAAGCGCGTAGTCTTTTGTCGCCTGTACGGACAATTCGCCGATCTTTGTCAGCGGTTTCCGCCGCAGTTCATCCATCATCCGGGTGATCTTCTCCGATCCCTGTTTGCCTTTGAAGGTGAAGGAAGAAAGATCTTCCAGGTAGTACCCGTATGTTTCGTAAATCTTTAAGAGAA
The DNA here is from genome assembly GCF_002335525.1 of Effusibacillus lacus. Taxonomy (NCBI): domain Bacteria; kingdom Bacillati; phylum Bacillota; class Bacilli; order Caryophanales; family Alicyclobacillaceae; genus Effusibacillus; species Effusibacillus lacus. The sequence goes on along the minus strand of NZ_BDUF01000076.1, from coordinate 30,667 downwards.
CATCATACAGGGTCTGACCCTTCGTCTTGTAAAAAGCGGCCATCTCGCAGGCCATCATGGCTGCCTGAATGGCGTCTTTGTCCCGTACGAAATCCCCGATCAAATACCCGTAACTTTCTTCGTATCCAAACAGGAACTGATACTGCCCCGTTTGTTCATACTCGTTAATCTTTTCCCCGATAAACTTGAAACCGGTCAATGTATCAACGGTCGCGACATTATAGGCAGAGGCAATGGCCCGTCCAAGTTCGGACGTAACGATCGTTTTGAGCATCACTCCGTTGGACGGAAGTTTGCCAGTTGCCTTTCGCTGCTCAAGAATGTATTGAAGCAGCAGGGCGCCTGTCTGATTCCCATTTAGAGTGACGTATTCTCCGGCGGTGTTCTTGGTCACAAGACCCACACGGTCCGCGTCAGGATCGGTTCCCAACACAATGTCCGCATTCACTTCCCGCGCCAACTTCAGGGCCAGCTCAAACGCCTGCCGTTCTTCCGGATTGGGGGAGGAAACGGTGGAGAAGTTCGGATCCGGCAATTCCTGTTCCCGCACGACATGAACATTGGCGAATCCGAGTTCCCGAAGCACCTTTCGGACCGGTTGGTTGCCCGTGCCGTGCAACGGAGTGAACACGATGTGGAAGTCATTTGCCGCCTGCTTCACTGCTTCCGGCCGCAGTGACAGTGACAATAAGCGGCTGGTGTACTCCCGGTCAATTTCCTCGCCAAGCAGCTCAATCAGACCTTTGGTGATGCCTTCGTCTATGTTCATGGAAACAATCCGCAATTCGTCATCAATGTTGTTGATTTCATTCAGGATTTGATCGGCAGCCGCCGGAGGGATCTGCCCTCCGTCTTCCCCGTAAACCTTATAGCCGTTATATTCCGGGGGATTGTGGCTGGCGGTAATTACAATCCCGGCTGCCGCCCGCAAATGGCGGAGGGCAAAAGAAAGCATGGGGGTAGGACGCAGTTCCCGGAACAGATAAGCCTTTATTCCGTTCTGTGCCAGTACGCCTGCCGCTTCTGCGGCGAATTCCGGTGACAGATGGCGCGAATCGTACGCAATGACCACCCCTTTCTGTTTGGCACCGGCTGCATTTTTCAACAGATGGCGAGCAAGTCCCTCGGTGGCCCGGCGAACGGTGTAGATGTTCATGCGGTTGGTGCCTGCCCCAATAATTCCGCGCAAACCTCCGGTTCCAAATTCAAGATGACGATAAAACCGGTCTTCAATTTCAGTCTCATCGGTCAGACTCCCCAATTCCCGATAAATGGTTGGTTCCAACTGCGCATGCTGCTTCCAGCGCTGAAATGCGAGACGATAGTCGTTCAACTCTTTCTACACTCCCGTTCTATGCAAAATCATTTAACAATCCACTTTCTCTAATGATTCCTGATATACTGAATTATACATGATGTGGGAAGCGATTGTGAGGTGGATGGTTGATGAGTCAACCGTTTGATTTGAACTGGCAGGTGAATCCGCCGACTGCATTCAACATCCTGAAAATGACTCGGTTGGGCATGTTTCTGCTGTTAATTTCGGCTTACCTGTTTGCCGTTGACAATATGGACGGTTGGCAAATGGGGTTTGTGCTGGTTGCAATGGTCGTTTTCACCATCAATCACTTTATTTGTACCAGCCGTTTTGGAATCATCTGTTTCTATCCCGCCATGGCTCTGGATTTCCTTGTAGCTTCCCTGTTCGGTTTTGTGTTTCCGGGATATGAATCGCTGTTTCTGGTTTTCTTCGGAGTCATTGCGGTCAGTTTATTTCTCGGAACGGACAACCGCCGGGCGCTGTTGATCTTTGGCGTTCTTTTTCTGCTTGTCTGGGCAGGGGCGGAGTGGAACACCTACTTCCAAACAGGCGATGTGAAATGGGTCAGCAGCTTCATCAGTTTTGCATTTGTCATTCACGGGTGTCTGGTGGGGGCGCTGATTCGGCACCTGCAACTTGCCCGTCTGAAGATATCGGATCAATATGTCGAAGTCGCCAACGCTCACAAGGCACTTCAGGATGCCCATGAGCAGCTTCGAAGTTACGCCGCGCAAGTGGAGCAGCTGACCGTCACCCGGGAACGAAACCATATTGCCCGGGAGATCCATGATGGAGTCGGACACTCCATGACCGCCTTGCTTGTGCAACTGCAAGCGGCCCGAATGCTGGCTGATCACGATTTGGAGAAGAGCAAGCAAACAATTGCCAGGTGCGAGGAGTTGGCCCGCTGCGCGCTGCAGGAGATTCGTCTCTCGGTCAGAACCCTGCATGAGGAAGGCGCCGTCCAAGTAACATTGGGAGAGTCTCTTCGCAAGCTGATGGCCGATTTTTCCCAGATGACGGGACTTGAAACGTCACTGCAGGTACAGGGGGATCTGTCCTACATCACCACTTCCCTACAGCCGACCATTTACCGGGTTGTTCAGGAGTGTTTGACGAATGCCAAACGCCACGGGAACGCAACTCAGGCTGAGGTGAATATAAGAGTGTCAGAACAACAGGTGGAAATGGACATAGCCGACAACGGTCTTGGCACCGCAGAAGTAGTGCCGGGCTTTGGATTGATCCGAATGCGGGACAGAATCACCGAGCAGGGTGGGACCGTCAGGTTTTGCAGTGAAAAAGGGGCCGGGTTCTCCGTGATGGTAACGTTCCCCTTGCAGCAACAGATCTGGAGATACGGAGGAGTGCAGGCATGATCCGAATCGTGATTGTCGATGATCAGCAGTTGATGCGGGACGGCTTACAAACCATACTCAGCCTCAAACAGGAGATTGAAGTGGTGGGAGTCGCGTCCGATGGGGCCGAAGCGGTGGAAGTGGCGAAGCAGACAAGACCTGATCTTGTGCTGATGGATATTCGAATGCCCGGAGTGGACGGGGTGCAAGGAACAAGGATGATTCGGGAGCAGTTGCCGGAGACAAAGGTGCTCATCCTGACGACTTTCAATGACAGCGAGCTGATCTTTAACGCTCTTGACGAGGGAGCCAGCGGATATCTGCTGAAGGATATGCCGGCCGACACGATTGTTCAGGCGATCTTGACCGTACATAACGGCGGAGTGGTGCTGCCCCCCGATCTGACCGCCCAGGTGGTGGCCGAATTGAAGCGGGCCCGCAATGGCGCTTCCTTGCAGGAGCAAAATGGGGGCAAATGGCAACTGCTAAAGGAACTGCCGGAGGACTTGACCGAACGGGAATATGAAGTGCTAAGACAGTTGGGGTACGGACTCAGCAACCGGGAAATTGCAGACAGGCTTGTCATCACGGAGGGGACCGTCAAGAACCATGTTTCAAACATTATCAACAAACTGGGATTGAGGGATCGGACCCAGGCGGCCATCTTTGCGGTACGGCACGGTATCACAACTTTTGAATAATGCGACATGACTTTTGTCATATGACCTGAGTGCATCAGCGTCCTTTTGCAGGGCGCTTTTTTCATGCCGCCGATCTGCCATGCGGCAGATGTTTTGCGCTCCTCCAAGGAATACAATTTTCCGAGAAGAGCAAAAAGGTGTGGGAGCATGTTCAATTTACAACTGATCGAATGGCTTGCAATTCTTCTGGTCTTATTGACGGCATTTATGGGGGTCGTAGTATTCAGAGCGGCTTGTGACGGTAACAAGGAGGGTTCAGGAATGGAACCGAAGTATGATGTGCTGGTAATTGGTGCGGGATTGGGAGGTTTGTCCTGCGCTGCGCGTCTCGCCAATTTGGGCTACCGCGTCGGCGTCCTGGAGAAGCACACTCTGATCGGAGGGTATGCATCGCATTTCAAGCGGAGAGGGTTTCTGTTTGATGTGTCCCTTCATGGAACAGCGGGACTTGAAGAAGGAAAGTCTCTGCACAGTATATTAACGGCTTGCGACGTGGCAAAGCGTATCACACCGTTGTCCAAACGGCATCCTTATTCGGTCAAGGTTGGCAACGAAGTACTGTCTGTTCCGCAGGACCACATCGAGTATAAAGAGATGTTGTGCCGGATGTATCCCGAAGATCGGGCAGGCATCCATCGCCTGTTTCAAGACTTGAAAAACCTGGATCAAGAGTTGAAATTTCTTTCATCGCCTGATGTATCCAATTGGAAGAAAGGAATGCTGTTTCCGTTCAAGTGCCGGTTGCTGTTGAAATGGTCGAGGATGACCACTTACCAGGTGCTGCGGCATTATGTTTCTTCCGTTTCGCTTTCCAGTTTTTTCACCGTATTGTGGGCCTATTACGGTCTGCCTCCAAAGAAACTGTCTGCCCTTTATTTCTTCATCCCCTGGATTGGCTACCACATGGAAGGAACTTATTACATTCAGGGAGGCGGACAATCGCTCTCAGACGCCTTTGCCGAAGCGATCCGGGAGAAAGGCGGGGATGTGTTCACACGAAAAGAGGTCAAGCAAATCATTACGATCGGCAATCTTGTTTCCGGTGTTCAATTGTCGGATGGATCTGCAGTAACGGCCCGGTGGGTGATTTCCAACGCAAGCCCTGTTCTCACTTTCAACGAGTTGCTGGCAAATGATGTCCAAATGCATGAGAGATATTCGACGAAACTCAACCAACTGGAAGTGGGCTCCTCGTTAACCCAACTGTATTTGGGACTCGAGGGAGACCCGGCAACGTTAGGAATTACACAGGAGGAAACGGTGATCCTGGAAGAGGCGGATCACGAGTTGGACTATGAACGTGCCATGCACGGATTTTATGACAAAGTGAACCTGATTGTAAACAATTACAATTTAATGGATCCTACCCTGAATCCCGGGGACAAGGGAGTGGTAACGGTAACCTGGATTGACCGGATCGGGAATTGGCCGGAACGGGGTTCTGAATATGAACGGAAAAAAGGGCTTGTTACCGATAAGATCCTGGAACGCCTGGAGCGCCATTACCCGGGCATTCGGAAAAATGTTGTCGTGGCGGAATTGGGTACGCCGCGAACCATGCAAAGGTACACCTCCAATCCGGAGGGGGCTGTTTACGGGTATGCCCAAACTGTGAAGCAGTCCGGCATACGCCGCTTGTCTTCCCGGACTCCGTACCGCAATTTGTCTCTGGTTGGGGCCTGGACACAGCCCGGCGGCGGGTATCAAGGCGCGATTCTGTCGGGTTTCATGGAGGCGGAACGAATCGCCAGGAAACTGAAAATCAAGGGCTAGCCTTCCAATGTTGTCACCTTCTCCCAAGTTGTGCTACAATTGGCACGCTGTTGTGCCAAGAGTAAAGCACTTGCGAGAAGGTGATATTATGTTGTATCTGTGGTCGGCACTCGTCGTGGCAGCTGATCAGATTACGAAATATCTGGTAAAGACCTATATGGAACAAGGGGAATCGTTCCCTGTTTTTGGAGAATACTTGCGAATTACATCCCATCGCAATCCGGGTGCCGCTTGGGGGATTCTGGCGGGGCAGAGGTGGTTCTTCGTCGTCATTTCCGTTGCGGTGGCAATCGGTGTAATCTACTATTCCCGCCGGGTGCGGAGCCGCCTGGTCCGAGCAGCCCTCCCCCTGTTGCTTGGCGGGGCGGTCGGCAATATGATAGACCGGGTGCTGTACGGGGAAGTGGTCGATTTTTTCGATGTGCGGATTATCAATTATCCGATCTTTAATATTGCGGATATGGCCATCGTGATTTCAGTGGGTCTCATTTTTCTGGATGCATTGTTGGATTATCGACGTGAGCAGGTGAGCAGACAATGAGCGACCCGAAGACAAAGGAAACCGAACATAGCCAACCGCTTGCCGTTGAGACGATTGATAACGAGTCCGCCGATCAGGAAGTGGAAGCTTCGGAACTCTTTCAGGTGGATGAGGAAATGGCCGGGGAGAGAATCGACCGGTTTCTGGCGGAACGTGTGGCAGATCTGTCACGCTCCCAGATTCAAGGATTGATTGAACACGGGTTTGTGCTCGTGAGCGGCAAGCAGGTGAAATCGAATTATAAACTGCGGTCGGGGGATGAAATTCTGCTGAGCTTGCCCGAACCGGAGCCAACGGAAGTGGAACCGGAGAACATTCCCCTGGAGATTGTCTTTGAGGACAGCGACGTTGTGGTTGTCAACAAACCAAGGGGCATGGTTGTCCATCCTGCTGCCGGGCACATGAAAGGCACCCTGGTGAATGCTTTACTTTATCACTGCAAGGATCTGTCGGGAATCAACGGGATCTTGCGCCCCGGCATCGTGCATCGAATCGATAAAGATACCTCCGGCCTGATCATGGCGGCCAAAAACGATGCTGCCCACGTCAGTCTAGCGCAACAGTTGAAGGACCATACGGTAACCCGCAAATACACAGCTATCGTCCATGGGGTGGTTTCCCATGACCTGGGGACAGTGGATGCTCCCATCGGCCGCCATCCCGTCAACCGTCTGAAGATGGCCGTTGTCAAGCAGGGGGGCCGCCATGCAGTGACCCATTTTTCCGTGCTGGAGCGGTTCAAGGAGTATACGTTGCTGGAATGCAAATTGGAGACGGGCCGAACCCATCAAATCCGCGTTCACATGGATTTTATCGGCCATCCCCTTGCGGGCGATCCTGTTTATGGGCCGAAACGGACTCTGGAGATTGATGGACAGGCGTTGCACGCGCAAGTTCTGGGCTTTGCTCATCCCCGAACCGGTGAGTACATGGAATTCAGCAGTGACCTTCCGGAAGATATGGAACGCTTGATCGAGCAACTTCGGCAGAATGTTTGAGTGAATGATGCGGGATCAGCAGCACCCGTCGATCCCGCACGTTAGCCCTTCAGGAGCTTGCGACTGCTGTTTCTGAAGTTCTTCGTCAATTACCTTTTGCAAAGTATCCTGACTGTACAAGCCTCGTAAAACCCGCTCTCCTATCACAAAAGTCGGTACCGCCGTGATGTTGGCTTCATGGTAGGCATGGTGCAGCGCTTTTTGATGGGCTTCCTTATATTTCCCGGTCTGAATCGCCGCTTTGAAATCTGCTTGATTAAGGCCGATTTCTCCCGCAAGTTTCGTTAACACATTTATGTCCCCAATATCCTGCTCTTCCTGAAAGAACGCGGTAAACATGCGGTGATTATAGTCGTTTCCCTTCCCATGTTCCTTGGCATACTGGTATCCTTCAAAAGCTAGATGGGTATGAGGCTGCGGAGAAACTTTCGGCAGCACCATTTTTACTCCCATGCGTTCCGCCATCGGATAGACCGAATTGGCCCAGGCCGTTTGCAAATACTCTCCTTCCGGTTCCAGAGTCGGATTCGGATAGGGCCGGAGCTCAAACGGCATCCATTCGATTTCGACATCTTTGCCTTTTACAGCTGCTTCCAGCGGACCCTCCGCCAAAAAGCAATATGGTCAAACGTAGTCGGAATACACCCGAATTTTCAGCGCCATGATGGATTCCTCCCAATCAAATTCTAATAAAGCATCTGCCGGTTTCCTGCGAAAGCAGTACTACTGCTTTATTTTATATAGCATATATTGTTTTATCAGTAATATGCGTTACAGATCCCTTTCAGCATGCCAATTTTTGATTAGCGGAATACTGATCCATAGGGTGTGATCCGTTTTGCAAGAACGGCAGTTGTACCTCCGGCAGCGGGGGTCCTTTTTTTGAGACAATTAACCAGCCATAATTCCCGGTTCTTGATCAAAATCTAAGAACAGCACCAAAGAACTGAGGTGAACCCCATGATCGGGTTGCTAAAAAGGATCTTCAATCCGGAAAGGAACGATGAAAAAATGGCAAAAGTCCTATACATCACAGCGAATCCCAAAACAGCGGACCAGTCTTTCAGTTTGTCGGTGGCTAACGAATTTTTAAGCACTTATCGCCAACAGAACCCCAACGATGAAATTATCGAACTCGACCTGTACAAAATTGATATTCCGTATATTGATACAGACGTTTTCAGCGGTTGGGGCAAACTTCAGCAGGGTACCGCATTCGATCAGTTGACTGCCGACGAAAAGGCGAAAGTGGGCAGAATCAACGAATTGACAGATCAGTTCGTGGCGGCTGACAAATATATCTTCGTAACTCCAATGTGGAACTTCAGTTTCCCTCCGAAAATGAAAGCTTATATCGATACGATCTGTATCGCCGGAAAAACCTTTAAATACACGGAACAAGGTTCCGTAGGACTTTTGACCGACAAAGCGGCCGTTCATATTCAGGCACGCGGCGGTGTCTACTCGGAAGGACCCGCGAAGGATTTCGAATTTGGCGACCGATATCTCCGGGCAGTATTGACTTTCCTCGGCGTTCCTTCAATTGACTCCGTGATCGTGGAAGGTATGGCCCAAATGCCGAATGAGGCGGAGAACATCAAAGCCAAAGCGATTGAACGCGCACGCGAAACGGCCAAAAAGTTCGCTGCAGCCAAGGTTACGGTTTAAAAATAAAATTCATGCGATGATCGACAAAGACCGGCTTGTTCACAAGGTGAATAGGCTGGTCTTTGTCTTTGCATACTACTGAAATGTTTCTATAATAATTCAGTATACTATCACGTCAGTACCGCTTCCAGTTCAAACTTGGTCTTGCAGTTCGAATTTCATCCTTCCCGCATATGCTAGATTCTGAGAATGTTAGATTCAACCGTTATCTCTACATATCAATCAATAACCAAATATTTTTAAAACATTCATGTTACAAAATCACTGTTGTTTCGTATTTCCTAATGAGAAAATTTGTACCTGTTTTCCTGCGGACCGGATTCGACGAAAGAGGGGATTTGATGATAACGACTAAGAAAAACCTCTCGGAGCAATTTTTGCAAGTGTATGATCTCCATGTTGACCAAATATGGCGGTATATCAAAGCGAAGGTTGCCCATCCTCAAGACGCTGAGGATCTAACAAGTGAAGTATTCCTTCGAGCTTACAAAGCATGGGATCGTTTCAATCCTGACAAGGCTTCTGTAAGGACCTGGCTTTTTACCATCACACATCGTGTAGTCATCGACTGGTTGCGAAAAAAGGGGGATGTAACAGTGGATATTCAAGAGGTGCAAGTGACCGATTCTTCCGAGACACCTGAGGAAGAAGCGGTTAAGCGAGACCTTATTAATTGTCTTTCCAGGAATCTCAGGAGGTTAGGCCATAGGGAAGTGGAAGCGCTATCACTACGATTTGGATCCGACTTAACAAGTAGAGAAATCGGCACGTTGCTCGGATTAAATGAGGGTACAACCAAGATGATGATTCATAGGACAATTAAGAAGCTGCGGGAGTGGTGCTTATGAATCAGGAACTTCTTGAAGCGGACCAACTTGACCGCGATATCGAGTTGATTAAACAAGGGAAATCTACGGATATCTCTAACCAAGAAATGGCTTTGGTATTACAGTCATTGCATAGGATATTTACTTTTCATGTACCCAATCAAGTACGAAACGAAATTCGTTATAAACTCATGCAGACCATAGATCTTGGCTCAAAGAAGTGGCTGAAAAGACTTCAATGGAGCTTGGCAGCAGCAGGAATCTTTCAGTTAGCTCAGTTTATCGTACCTGTGTTTCTGAAAGAGCAACATTTTATCTCAGACCACATGATTCTGGAATATGGAACTCTCGCTCTGGCTGTAACAGTTTCTATTTTCCTTGCAGCCTTTAAGCCCCAATATATTCACGGCTTACTACCTGTGCTAATGTTCTATAACGGGGTTATTTCAATCCTTTTTATTTCTCACTTAGTCACTACAGGGGACATTGGTGACGAATTTATACACATCCTGAATTTGACCTTTTTGGTGGTAATCTTTTTCTTCTATAAAAAGTGGAGCCGATATACCTCTAATAACTGAGCATTTGATTACAAGGGAGTGATAACTTGTGAAGTGGAGTACCAAAATAAAATCGAAAATAGCAGTGGCGTACTCATCAAATTTTATTGAATCATATAAAAAATTTACCCTGAAACACGTGAGAAAGAATGAGAATGTTCCCGAAGCCCTCCTGCAGAAACCCCTTGATCAGTGTAAAGTGGCTTTGATTACTACCGCCGGAGTTCATTTGAAATCCGATCCCCCTTTTAATGTCGATAATCCTGCAGGAGATCACACAATTCGAATCATTTCATCGGATGCGAAAGCTGAAGATCTTGAAATCACCCATATCTATTACGATACAAAATTTGCCAAGGCAGATCCCTCAGTGGTTTTTCCGCTCCAACAAATCAGGGAATTGGCGGAAAACGGCGTGATTGGCGCTGTTTCCAACGTGAATATAGGTTTGAACGGAGGCATTTTGGACACAACTCTGGTTGAGACCGAGTCCATACCAAAAGCGGTTTTCGACCTTACAAATGAACAGGTGGACATCGCATTACTGGTTCCCGGCTGAGGTTCCTGCCACAACGTTCTCGGGCTGTATGCCCGGGCTTTGGAGAAGTCCGGAATTGTGACAGCGATGATTACGATTCTACCCGAAGTTACACAAGAAGTAGGGGTTCCAAGAACTCTGCACGTTCCTTTTAAACTGGGACGGCCATGTGGAGAACCTTTCGATTTTCACACAAGAAAAAGGGTGGTTCTTCGATTACTGGATCTTACTGCTAAGCCTTCGGGTACATTTGAAGAGTTTGACGCTTGACCAGCAAATGATTCTCTGATATTCTACTGAAGACAAATGAGTTCCTTTAAACTGATCCCGTGAGGTCGGTAAGGAGAGCGGATATTGGTGGATCGAATCGGACTGTCCGGTTCGTGTCACATCGTGTCATCCTGTGTCAAATTCGGATGATGGGAAGCTTCTTGCCTGCCTGGGCAAGAAGCTTTTTTGCTTTCCGGATACTGGAACTTCTCCATGTGAACACTTGTCGTAAAGGGGTGATTGCAACAAATGGAACTGACCTTTAAGACGCAGCTTCTGGATGAACAGGCAGTCCGGCGTGCATTGACACGGATTGCCCACGAGATTGTCGAGAAGAACAAGGGAATCGAAGACATTGTGTTGATAGGCATCAAGACACGGGGCATCCACCTGGCCGAGCGTCTGGGTGAACGGATTAACGCCATCGAAGGCACCCGGGTTCCGGTGGGTTCCATCGATATCACCCTGTATCGTGACGATCTGAAAGAGAAAGCGGAACAACCCCAAATCCACGGTCATGAGATTCCGGTTTCGATTAAAGACAAGAAAGTGATTCTGGTGGATGACGTGCTCTACACTGGAAGGACAGTCCGCGCGGCTTTGGATGCCTTGATTGACCTCGGGCGGCCCAAGCAGATTCAATTGGCGGTGCTGATTGACCGCGGCCACAGGGAATTGCCCATCCGACCGGATTATGTGGGGAAAAATGTTCCCACCTCTCAGACGGAAGTGGTGGCGGTTCAAGTAAAAGAAATAGACGGGGAAGACAAAGTCGTTCTGCTGGAACGAGCTTAAGCACCCGAGGAGGAGACATCAATGGCACAACAACGAGTGGTAGACATTCAGGAAAAATTGCCCCTGGCGCAATCACTTCCGCTGTCCTTGCAACATCTGTTTGCCATGTTTGGCGCTACGGTCCTTGTTCCTTTCCTGACCGGCCTAAACCCGGCGGTTGCCCTGTTAACCAGCGGCATTGGCACCTTGCTCTACATCGTCCTGACCAAGGGACAGATTCCCGGATATCTCGGTTCCTCCTTCGCATTTATCGGTCCCATCATTGCGGTATCCCAGTCCCAGGGCAAGGGAGCAGCCATGTTTGGCGCGCTGCTGTCCGGGATCGTGTATATAGTCGTAGCGGCCATCGTAGGCAGGTTCGGGGTCCGTTGGCTGAACAAACTGATGCCGCCGGTTGTGGTCGGTTCCATTGTGATCGTGATCGGTCTGGGGCTTGCCAATGTTGCGGTTGACATGGCCAAGAAAAACCTGCTTGTGGCGTTCGTCGCTCTGGTGATAGCGATTCTGGCATCGGCCTTCTTCCGGGGATTCCTCGGGGTTATCCCGATCCTGATCGGAATTGTCGGAGGGTATGCGTTTGCAGCCATCATAGGAGTCGTTGATCTCTCCAAGGTTTATACGGCACCTGTTTTCTCCCTTCCCGAATTCACTACCCCGACAGTCTCCTGGACGGCAGCGCTTGTGATAGCCCCTGTTGCTCTGGTGACTATTGCCGAACACATCGGGCACCTACTGGTGACAGAGAATATTGTGGGACGCAATCTTATGGAAAAACCGGGTCTCCATCGCTCCTTGCTGGGAGATGGTGTGGCCACATCGGTGGCAGCTTTGATCGGAGGTCCCCCTACAACAACCTACGGTGAAAATATTGGTGTGATGGCGATTACCCGGGTCTACTCCGTATGGGTAATCGGTGGAGCGGCGGTGTTTGCCATCCTGTTTGCCTTCCTTGGCAAGCTGAATGCCCTCATCTCCTCCATTCCGGTGCCTGTAATGGGAGGCATCTCCATCCTTCTATTCGGGATTATTGCCTCTGCAGGTTTGAGAATGCTTGTGGAGTCGGGGATCAATTACGGCAATAAGCGGAACCTGATCATCTCCAGCGTGATTCTGGTGGTGGGCGTCGGCCATATGGCTTTTGACATCGCACTGAACAACAATGCGAAATTGACGATCGACAGCATGGCTCTGGCAACGATTGTGGGCATTCTGCTGAATCTGATTCTGCCGGACCTGAAGGAAGAACCAGCTGAATAAGACAGTCGAGTACCTTTAAACCGGTCCCGTGAGACAGGAAAGGTGCAGCTTTAAAGTCAGGCACGGATGCGAAGATACTGCCTCCAGCCCGACTTGCACCGGCTCCTGCCCTCGGGCGGGAGCCTTTTTTTGCTAAGAGCCGATAGGCTCAGGAATAATAATACTGTATGTATCCGGAGGAGGACGTAAGCGATGAACCGTCATGTATTGGGAGCCAAACAGTTTGACCGGGCACAATTGGAGTCGATTATGGCGGCCGCACAGGGGATGGAACAAGTGGCACGCAGCGGCGGCAGCCATCTGTTGACAGGAAAGGTGATGGCCTCTCTCTTCTTTGAGCCCAGCACCCGGACCCGTTTCTCTTTTGAGACAGCCATGACGCGGCTGGGCGGTCACGTGATTTCAACCGAGAACGCGTCCCAGTTTTCGTCTGCGATCAAAGGGGAGACTCTGGAGGATTCGATCCGTGTGATTTCTTCCTACGCGGACGTGATTGTGATGCGCCATTACGAAATTGGAGCCGCTGCCAGAGCGGCCAGGATTTCCTCCGTCCCCATTCTGAATGCGGGGGACGGCGCGGGAGAACACCCGACCCAGGCGCTGCTTGACTTGTATACCATCCAGAAAGAACTGGGTTCGATCGACGGGATTTCGATCGCAATGGTTGGCGACCTGACCTATGGAAGAACGGTTCACTCCCTGGCATATGTCCTGGCCAACTTCCGGGACGTGACGATCTGGTTCACCGCTCCGGAGAATACTCCCATCCCGCAGGCGGTCAAGGATTATCTCGCTGAAAAAGGAGTCCGGTATCATGAGGATACGGACTTGAGGCGGGTGGCAGGCCTTGTGGATGTTCTCTACCAGACTCGGGTTCAGAGAGAACGCTTTCCATCCGAGGAAGAATACAAGAAGGCAGCAGGCAAGTACATCGTGGATCGGGAACTCCTCGACAGTATGAAACAAAGAAGCATCCTGATGCATCCGCTGCCGCGGGCTGGCGAGATTGCAACCGAGTGCGACAACGACCCCCGCGCCGCATACTTCCGGCAAGCGGAAAACGGGGTCTATGTGCGGATGGCGCTTCTTGCTAATGCCGTTGGGAAAGGCATGACATTGGTCAACAATCGGGAGATGAAGGATCAGTTGATCGGATAGACAAAAAAAGAAGGGGTGGCTTGGTATGGGAATCCTGCTTAAGAACGGAAGACTGTTGGACCTGGAGACGGGCGAACTTCATTCACGCGATGTACTGGTTGAGGGAGACCGAATCTCCCGGATCGGCGAAGACATCGATCCAGCAAGCCACCAGGTACATGAACTGAACGGGAATGTTATAGTACCGGGATTTATTGATATGCACGTACACCTGCGCGATCCCGGACTCGAATATAAGGAAACAATCGAGACGGGAACCCGGTCGGCAGCGGCGGGCGGTTTCACCACAATTGCCTGCATGCCCAACACCAAACCGATTTTGGACAATCCCGAATTGATGAGATACATCTACGACACAACGAACAAAACAGGCTCCTGCAAAGTACTTCCTTATGCGGCCATCACCCGTGGCGAGCGGGGAGAGGAGTTGACCGACATGGAAGCTTTGAAAGAAGCCGGAGCAGTCGGTTTCACCGATGACGGAGTCGGGGTTCAGAGCGGCGGCATGATGCGCTCCGCTATGGAACGGGCGAAAGCACTGGGCCTACCCATAGTTATCCATGCGGAGGATGAATCCCTGTCAGGGAAAGGCTGCATGAACGAGGGAGACGTATCCAAACGACTGGGACTGCCGGGCATTCCGGGGGTTGCCGAGTCGGTGCATGTTGCCCGTGACGCATTGCTTGCCGAATTGACCGGTGTTCATCTGCATGTTTGCCACATCTCCGATGCAAGCGCAGTGGACGTGGTACGTTGGGCAAAGGGCCGTGGAATCCGAATTACAGCCGAAGTGACGCCGCATCATCTGCTCTTGACCGATGAGGGGATTGACGGTACAGACGCCAATTGGAAGGTGAATCCTCCACTGCGCACGGAGAAGGATCGTCTGGCCTGCCTGGAAGGGCTATTGGACGGAACCATCGACATGATTGCCACCGACCATGCCCCCCACTCGGAAGAAGAGAAACGACGTGCATTCCAGGTTGCGCCCTTCGGGTTTGTGGGACTTGAAACGGCATTTCCGCTGCTTTACACGGAACTGGTTGAGAAAGCCAAACTTTTAACCCTGCAGCAACTGGTGAAAAAAATGGCCACCGCCCCGGCGGAAGTGTTCAACCTGCCCGGAGGGACGGTTGCGGAAGGGGGATTGGCGGATTTGGTCGTAGTGAACCTTGAGGAAGAACGTGTGATTGACCCTGCCACCTTTGCATCCAAAGGCCGGAATACTCCGTTTGCAGGGTGGCGTGCCAAAGGGTGGCCGGTTCTGACGATTTGCGACGGCAAAGTTACGTTTGACCGCACAAACTCAAAATGAACGGGGGCGAACAGTATGCGAGCTCGATTGATTCTGGAAGACGGAACCATCTACGAAGGAACCGGATTCGGCGCACAGGGAGAATCCTTTGGGGAGATCGTGTTCAATACCGGAATGACCGGATATCAGGAAATTCTCACCGATCCGTCTTACTACGGACAGATCGTAACCATGACCTATCCGCTGATCGGAAACTACGGCGTGAACGTGGACGATACCGAATCATCCAAACCACATGCCTTCGGATTTGTGGTGCGGGAAGCAGCCGATCACCCCAGCAATTGGCGGAATATGGGGAGGTTGTCGGAGTACCTCGAAAGGAACGGGATTATCGGCATTTCCGGAGTCGACACCCGATCCCTGGTGAAGAAGATCCGGCAAAAAGGCACCATGCGTGCGGTTCTGACAACATTGGATACACCGCTGGAGAACCTCCAGGCAATCCTTCGGGCTTCCCTGCCGGTGGATCAAGTGGCGAGGGTGACAACGCCTATCGTTTATCGCTGTCCGGGGGAGGGTCCGAGGATTGTAGCGATGGACTTTGGAATGAAGGCGGGAGTTCTGCGATCGCTGCTGACTCGCGGCTGTGACGTAACAGTGGTGCCTGCCCATACTTCGGCGGAAGAAATTTTTGCCATGAAGCCGCACGGAGTCATGCTGTCAAACGGGCCGGGCGACCCCGCCGAACTGCCGCATATCGTGGAAACGGTCAGGGAATTGCTTGGCAGAGTCCCGATTTTTGGCATCTGTATGGGTCATCAATTGCTGTCTCTGGCGTGTGGAGCCAAGACCAAGAAACTGAAATTCGGCCATCACGGGGCCAATCATCCGGTCAAGGATTTGCTGACCGGACGTGTCTACATCACGTCCCAGAATCATGAGTATGAAGTGATGAAGGAATCGCTGGCGGGAACCGACCTGGAGCTGACACATCTCAATCAGAACGACGGAACGGTGGAAGGTGTGCGGCACAAGTTCCATCCTGCGTTCTCCGTACAATACCATCCGGAAGCACGGCCGGGTCCGGATGATTCCGATTATCTGTTCGACCGCTTCATGGACATGATCGAACAGTTTCAGGAAATTGTCGCATACGGGGGGAGGAGGAGCTAACATGCCGAAACGAACTGATTTGAAGAAGATCCTTGTGATAGGATCAGGCCCCATTGTCATCGGACAAGCGGCGGAGTTTGATTACGCAGGAACGCAGGCCTGTCAGGCGCTGAAAGAAGAAGGTCTGGAAGTCGTGCTGGTGAATTCCAACCCGGCCACCATCATGACCGATCCTGACATAGCCGATCGTGTATATATAGAACCCCTGACTGTGGAGTTTGTGGCACAGATCATCCGGCAGGAACGTCCCGATGGACTCCTGGCTACCCTTGGCGGTCAGACGGGCTTGAACCTGACCGTTCAGCTTGCGGAGAAAGGGGTCTTGGCCAACGAAGAGGTTGAACTGCTTGGCACCCAGCTGGCTTCGATTCAAATGGCGGAAGACAGGGAAAAATTCCGGGCTCTCATGCAGCGATTGGGAGAACCGGTACCGGAAAGCGCCATTGTGACTACTTGGGAAGAGGCCGAATCCTTTGCAAAGGAGATCGGATTCCCCATCATTGTACGTCCCGCCTATACCCTTGGCGGAACAGGCGGCGGAATTGCAACCGATTGGGATCAGTACAAGGAAATCATCACCCTTGGCCTGACGCTGTCTCCCATCACCCAGGTGCTGGTTGAGCGGTCCATTGCCGGATATAAGGAAATCGAGTACGAGGTCATGCGGGATCGAAACGATAACTGTATCGTGGTTTGCAACATGGAGAATATTGACCCGGTTGGCATCCACACGGGGGATTCGATTGTCGTCGCGCCTAGCCAGACGCTGTCTGACCAGGAATACCAGATGCTCCGTTCCGCGTCCCTTAAGATTATCCGGGCTCTGGGAATTGAAGGGGGCTGCAACGTGCAGTTTGCGCTCGACCCCCACTCTTTCCAATACTATGTAATCGAAGTGAATCCCCGGGTTTCCCGCTCCTCTGCGCTGGCATCGAAAGCCACCGGGTACCCGATCGCGAAAGTGGCGACCAAGGTAGCCATTGGCTACACGCTGGATGAGATTCTGAATCCTGTCACCGGAAGAACCTATGCGGCCTTTGAACCGGCGCTCGATTATGTGGTGACCAAGATCCCCCGCTGGCCTTTTGATAAATTTGTATCGGCCAAACGGGTACTGGGGACGCAAATGAAGGCAACTGGCGAAGTCATGGCGATTGAGCGTTCTCTGGAAGCTTCCCTGCTAAAGGCGATCCGCTCCCTGGAGATCGGTCTTGATTCCCTTGATCTTCCGGAGGCTTCCGGACTTTCGAAAGAAGAACTGGAGAAGCGCCTGGTGCAGGCGGATGATGAAAGGTTATTCCTGCTGGCAGAAGCGTTTAAGAGGGGATATACAGTAGAGCAGCTGCACGACCTGACCGGGATCGACCCCTTTTTCCTGGACAAGATCGAGGGCATCGTCCGGTTCTGCGAGTCCTTGTCCAAGGCAGATGTGTCCGGTGGCCGGCTGGATGAGCGTATGCTTCGCCATGCCAAGCAAATCGGATTGACAGACAAGACCGTGGCGCATTATACGGGACTCTCCGAGTCGCAAGTGCGCGAACAACGGTATGCATACGGAATCCGGCCTGTTTACAAAATGGTGGATACCTGCGCGGCGGAGTTTGAGGCGCAAACTCCCTATTACTACTCCGCATACGAACAAGAGGACGAAGTGGCTGACAGCGACCGCAAGAAAGTGCTGGTGCTCGGGTCCGGTCCCATTCGCATCGGACAGGGAATCGAGTTTGACTACTGTTCCGTGCATGCCGTTTGGGCTCTGAAGAGTGCCGGGTATGAGTCGGTGATCATCAACAACAATCCGGAGACGGTATCCACAGATTTTAACACGTCGGATCGCCTGTACTTCGAGCCGCTCCACGTGGAGGACGTGATGCATGTAATCGAACGGGAGCAACCGGAGGGTGTGATCGTTCAGTTTGGCGGCCAGACGGCGATCAATCTGGCGGCCCCTCTTTCGAAGCGGGGGGTCAGGATTCTCGGAACTTCCCTGGAAGATATCGACCGGGCAGAGGACCGGGAAAAATTTGACCAACTGCTGACCGAGCTGGACATTCCGAGACCGGTGGGAAAAACGGTGTTTACGGTAGAGGCTGCCATCGAAGCGGGGCGCTTTCTTGGCTATCCCTGTGTTGTTCGTCCCTCCTACGTACTGGGCGGCCGGGCCATGGAGATTGTGTATAACGAAGAGGAACTGCTCCACTACATGAACCATGCGGTCAAGGTCAGCGACGAGCACCCGGTCCTGATTGACCGTTACCTGATTGGGAAGGAAATCGAAGTGGACGCCATCTCGGACGGAGAGACCGTACTGATTCCAGGGATCATGGAACATGTGGAGAGGGCGGGAGTTCACTCCGGTGACTCCATCGCTGTCTATCCGACCCAGTCAATTTCTGAAACCATCAAGGACCAAATTATCGAGTACACGATTCGCATTGCCCGTGCTTTGCGGGTGAAGGGACTCCTGAACATTCAGTATGTGGTGCATGGGGACGAAGTGTATGTGCTGGAAGTCAACCCGCGTTCTTCCCGTACGGTTCCCTTCCTGTCCAAAGTAACCGGCGTTCCCATGGTGGATGTGGCGACCCGGGCGATTCTTGGGGAGAAACTCGGCGACATGGGATATGAGAACGGTCTTTGGCAGGAAGCGGACGAAGTATCGGTCAAAGTGCCGGTCTTCTCCTTCGCCAAGCTGCGACGGGTAGATGTCACTCTTGGCCCGGAAATGAAATCCACCGGGGAAGTCATGGGTTCCGAGCGGACTTTCGCAAAGGCTCTCTACAAAGGGCTGCTGGCAGGGGGCATCCGCATACCGGAATCCGGTACGATCATCGCCACCATTGCGGACAAAGACAAGCAAGAGGCATTGGAAATCCTTCAAGGTTATGCTGAACTTGGTTTCAAGATTGCCGCAACGGGTGGAACGGCCAAATTTCTGCGGCAGCATGGCATCCCGGTGAGGCAGGTAAAGAAACTGTCGGAGGGTTCCCCGAATCTGGTGGATCTGATCCGGGCGGGGCGGACCCACATGGTAATCAACACCTTGACAAAAGGAAAGGAACCGCAGCGGGACGGCTTCCGCATCCGGAGGGAAGCGGTGGAACATGGAATTCCCTGTCTGACATCGCTTGATACGGCGCGTGCCATGCTTGAAGTGCTGCGCACGATCAAATTTACAACAAGACCTTTGGGTGGCATGGTGCAGAAACAGTCTCATTCTCGCACCCATCAGGTTGAGCGGAATCCCGATTTTTCGGTTGGGAGCATTCACTAATGTACCGGTTGTTAAGGAAGTACTTATTTGCATTAGACCCCGAAGCGGCTCATGAACGTACCGTGTCAGCGTTGAACATGGTTGATCGCATGGCAGGCGGTAAAACTTTTTTACGCTTGAAGTACGGATTTCATGATGAACGATTATCCAGTCAAGTTTGGGGAATTCATTTCCCCAATCCCGTTGGACTTGCTGCCGGATTTGACAAAAATGCAGAAGCGTATCATGCGCTGGCGGCAATTGGCTTCGGTTTCATCGAAGTTGGAACTCTCACTCCTGTCGGACAGCCGGGAAACCCGCAGCCGCGCTTGTTCCGCTCTGTACCGGATCAAGCGGTGATCAATCGGATGGGGTTTAATAACCATGGTGCTGCAGAAGCGGCGAAACACCTGGCAAGTTATCGTCAGGCGGGGGTTCCGATTGGGATCAATATCGGGAAGAACAAAGAAACGGCGAATGAAGATGCTGCGAGTGACTATATCAAATGCTTGGACGCTCTTTACTCCTATGGGCATTACTTTGTGATCAATGTCAGTTCGCCAAACACTCCCAATTTGCGGGATTTGCAGGCAACCGAGAATTTGCGTCAACTGTTGCGGGCAATCCGCACAAAAGCAAATGAACTTGAACGGAAGGGAGCCGGGGCAAAACCCATTCTCCTGAAAGTGGCTCCTGACATGACAAAGGAGCAAATGCGGGATGTGGTTCAAGCAGCGGTTTCGGAAGGGATCTCAGGCCTTATTGCGACGAATACCACTCTCTCCAGAGAAGGCTTGCAATCCAAAGCTTTTGCAGAGCAGGCCGGGGGCTTGAGCGGACGTCCGCTTACAAAGCGTTCAACGGAATGGATTCGGGAAATCTACCGGCATGTGGGCGGTCAAGTCCCAATCATTGGAGTAGGCGGGATCTTTACAGGTGAGGATGCCTATGAAAAAATTCGCGCCGGAGCGAGTCTTGTGCAGGTGTACACGGGCATGATCTATGAAGGACCCGGCATTGTGAAGGCAATCAATAAACGGTTGCTTGAACTGATGAAGCGGGACGGATTTACTCATATTACGCAGGTTGTGGGTGTGGATGCATGAGAAATGAACGACTGACCGAGCGACTTTATGTTGCGCTTGATTTTGACTTCATGGATGAAGCTTTGCGGATGGTGGACCAATTGGGTGACACTCTTCGCTCCTATAAGGTGGGCATGCAGCTCTTTTATAAAACCGGACCTGTGATCCTGGAGAGATTGCATGCGGAGGGATGCAAGGTGTTCCTTGATCTGAAATTTCATGATATACCCAACACCGTTGCAGGAGCAGCCAAATCCGCCACCAGCCTGGGTGTCTCCATGATGAACGTCCACGCAGCAGGCGGTATGGAAATGATGAAACGGGCGAAGGAGGCATCCGTCGCAGCGGCTCAAGCTACGGGGGCTGAACCGCCCCTTGTCATAGCCGTCACGCAGTTAACCAGTACGGACCAGCAAACCATGAACAATCAGATTGGCATACCGGGAACGGTGGAAGCAGCCGTGATCCGGTATGCAAAATTGGCGCAAGCGGCGGGACTGGACGGGGTTGTCGCATCGGGGCATGAGCTGCCTGCCATTCGTGAGGCTTGCGGGGAGGAGTTTGTCACCGTGATTCCGGGCATTCGCCCTAAATGGGCCGAAGCAAACGATCAGAAGCGGATTCTGACACCAGCGGACGCCATGCGAGCGGGAGCTCATCGGCTGGTGATCGGCCGGCCTATCACCCACGCGGCAGATCCCAGGGACGCTGCCCGAAGGATTCTTGAAGAGATGGGGGAAGTTTTATCATGACAAAGCAAATGGATCAAAACCGGGCTCGAACCATTGCTCACATGCTCCTGCAGATTAACGCTGTGACGCTGCGCCCGAATCACCCATTCACCTGGACTTCGGGGATCAAATCCCCGATTTACTGTGACAACCGTTTGACCATGGCCTATCCGCAAGTAAGGGATTTCATTGCGGAGGGGTTTGTGGATCTGATTCACCGGGAATGGGGGCAGGTGGACGTGGTGGCGGGAACGGCTACTGCGGGAATCCCGCATGCCGCTTTTGTCTCACAGAAAATGTTCCTGCCCATGGCTTATATCCGCTCCAGTGCGAAAGGACACGGCAAAGAGAACTTGATTGAGGGCCGGATTCGTGCCGGCCAGCGGGTGGTTGTCATCGAAGATTTGGTATCCACAGGTGGGTCTTCCGTAAAGGCAGCACAGGCTGTGCAAGAGATAGGGGGGATCGTTGCCGGGGTAGCGGCGATTTTTACCTATGGCTTTGAAAAAGCGGCCAAGACATTCGCGGAAGCTGGAATTCCGTTGCGCACACTCACTTCCTACGAAGTGCTGCTGCAAGTTGCTCTGGCAAACGGTTCGATCTCGGAAACAGAAGTGGAATTGCTTGCATCCTGGAGAAAAGATCCTGAACACTGGGAGCCAACCGCCTGATTCAGCGCAGGTTTTGAGATGCATCGCAACCCAAACAGAAACAGCCGCCTAATAAAAGGTGGCTGCTTTTTGTTGACCCTACCGGCGTTACAAAAAATAGATTTCTCCCTCGTCAACCTCCGGCAGATCCCCTGTATGAACAGGTACTTTCAGCGCTTTAAAACGTTTTTCGGATATTCGGACATATTGAGCGGAGTAACCATATTTATATTCTTTTTTTATGATCATGTAGTACTGATCGTCACGCTGCAATTTTTCAAGCACAAACAACTTTCGCCCGTCCTCTTTTAAAATATATTTGTTCACTTTCGTTCCCTCCGATGCTCAAGGTTAATTGATTCGCATCCATTCAATGACTTCTTACATTCAGTTTAGAAGTACAGAATAGTCGAAACAATCAATAATGTTATGTTATCTTACATGAATTTTTGTGGATTTTGCCCTTTTTCCACTGCTAAGAGAAGGAAAGACGGGTTTTTTAAATAAAAATGTAATGTTTCCTTACATACAAAATTGAAGCGACCCTCCTCCTCTTGGTACTCTGTATACAGAACCAAACGAAAGAAAAGGAGGGTTTGAATGATTGGAGCCCGAGTGATCAAAACGTCCCTGGCAGTGATGGTTTCCATTCTTATAGCCAGAAGTTTTGAACTCGATACGCCACAATTTGCAGGTATTATTTCGGTATTGGCAGTGCAACCCTCCATCTACCGAACATTGCGTCACGGGATTCGACAAACCGTCAGCGCTGTCGTAGGAGCTTCATTAGGAGCGTTCGCATTATATGCGGTGGGAAATTCCTTTCTTGTGATGGGGAGTGCGGTATTATTGCTCATGACTCTGCATGTGAAAATTGGCTGGACGAATTCGCTTTTGGTCTCCGTTGTGGTCGCGATCAATACAATGGGAACGACGAGTCTCTCCTTTGGGGAATCGGCTTTGAATCAAATCGCACTTGTGGTGATCGGGATGGGAGTCGGTACTCTCGTTAACCTGCTTTATAAGCCGGTACACGAAACAAGAGCGGAAATTCTGCTCACTCAGTCGGAGGGGATGCTAAGAGCTCTTCTCCATTTCGTGAATCTTGATTTGGAGGCAAACAGAA
The DNA here is from genome assembly GCF_002335525.1 of Effusibacillus lacus. Lineage (NCBI taxonomy): Bacteria > Bacillati > Bacillota > Bacilli > Caryophanales > Alicyclobacillaceae > Effusibacillus > Effusibacillus lacus. The sequence continues at coordinate 7,629 of NZ_BDUF01000076.1, read as the reverse complement.
TCACTCCCTACAAGCCTGTTATGAAGGAGCAAATTGAATATGTGCGAAAGTATGTTGAACAAGGAAAAGAAATTTCGGGTTTGATTAAAGAAGACAACAGAATCCGCCTGTTTCCCTCTAAAAACACTTTCACGGTTTTTCATTCTTTTGAGACAATGGTTGAGCGAATCCGGGACATGTCAAAAGAACTGCAAAAAATTGATATCACTCACGACGAGTTTATTTTTATGAAAAAAACGGTTCGTCTTGTCATCAGTGTTCAAGAAAGAGCAATGAACCGGCAGTACAGCCATGTAAAATTGATGAAGGGTACGCTGGAAAAAAGAAGAAATGAGATGTGGAACACACGGGGAGTCCCTGAAGACATCACAAGCAAGTTGGCTTTTTACAATATCTACGGCTATTTAATTGAATATCTTCGGGAAATTGATGCATTTCAAGTCTCACATGGCAACAAGCCACCAGCTGTCAAAGAGAGTTACACCCTTGTGAATCAACCTGCTTTGCCAAAAAACCTAACATCGAATGTTTTTTAACCAAATCCATGATTTCTCTCAAGGCAAAGGGACTGAGTCGTCAAGCAGTTGGATCTGCTCTTGGCCCAGTCCCCGGTGATGTATAAATCAGCCCTTCAACTTCGCAAGAAACTCCCTCATAAAGCCTGGAAAATAGGGCCAAGCATGGCCTGAAACCAACACCATTCGGTAGAACAGCCGAATTGGCGGCTGAAAACAACTTGCCTATGGTCATGGATCAGTGCATTGCTGTTTCGCACAGCGTATTGCTGGGTGGCAAGTAAGCTTGACGGTTCGTTGACATCTGTCTTTCTTCTGTGGTACCATAATCCGGTGAGTGATGAGCGTACTATGCTATGCTCATTGTAACCGCATGGCACGGGTTCCCGAAATCCCATGGCAGAGCATGGGTACCTAGGAGCGAGCGAGTCTGAATGAAGGAGGTGCTGCAGATGTACGCAATTCTCGAAACCGGTGGCAAGCAGTACAAAGTGCAGGAGGGGGATGTCCTCTTCATTGAAAAATTGGCTGCTGAAGAAGGCGAAACCGTAAACTTCGACAAGGTTCTGCTCGTTGGCAAGGAAGACGGCGTAGTTGTCGGGGCTCCGACTGTAGCGGGAGCATCCGTTTCCGCTAAAGTTGTGGGTCACGGCAAAGCGAAGAAGATCATTGTCTTCAAGTACAAGGCGAAGAAGAACTCCCGCAAGAAGCAAGGTCATCGTCAACCGTACACCAAAGTCCAGATCGAAAAGATCAACGCGTAATGATTAAGGTGCAGGTATTTCGGAATCCGCAAGGGCGCATCGAACGCTTTCGCGTGGATGGACATGCCGGGTTTGCGGATTACGGCAATGATATTGTATGCGCAGCTGTATCGGTATTGATCCAGAACGGTGTGAACAGCATAGAAGCCCTTCTGGGCGTTTCGCTTCCCGCTGTCAGCCGCGAGGGATTGGTGGACTGCAAGATTCCGGTCTTGCCTGCCGATGAGTCAGACCGGGTACAATTGCTGCTGGAAAGCATGCTATACGGCTTACGTTCTCTTGCGGAAGAATATCCCAAGCACGTGAGCTTCGCAGATAATGTACGGCAAGTCTAACACTAAAGGAGGTGCACACAATGCTGAAGCTGAATCTTCAACAGTTTGCGTCCAAAAAAGGGGTAGGTAGCTCCAAGAACGGCCGTGACTCGATCTCCAAGCGCCTTGGCGTGAAGCGCCAGGACGGTCAAGTCGTTACCGCGGGCAGCATCCTTGTCCGTCAGCGTGGCACCAAGATCTATCCGGGTACCAACGTTGGCAAGGGCGGCGACGATACCCTGTTCGCAACGGTTGACGGCCGCGTAGCGTTTGAGCGCATGGGCCGCGACAAGAAAAAGGTTTCCGTTTACCCGCTGGAAGCAGCTCAAGCGTAACGGACAACAATAAAGAATGCAGCCCAGCCTGTTGTGAACTTGGCTGGGCTTTCTTTTTAACAGGGGCAGGTTTGCAGGAGCGGAGGGACGGACATGTCGAGGGTTTCCAAGAAAATTCGGTACATATCGTTGCTCCAGGCGTGGATTGCCGGAGGTATACTGCTGTTTGGCTTCCTGGGAGGTCATTTCTTATGGCTGGCGGCGGTTTTATGCGTCGCCGTCTTCTCAATAGCCATCTGGGCCGGTCTAATTTTGCCCGAAGAAGCTGAAGAGGAGATGGTTCGGCAAAAACTGAAAAGCCACAAACAATCGCTTGAAATGCTTTCCCATTACCGGCACGACGTTATGAACCAAATCCAACTGCTGAAAGGATATCTGCAGCTGCAAATATACGACCGGCTGCAAGCACCCATTCAGAAATTGGTAAACGATGCACAGCGTCACAGTGTTTTATCCAACCTCCCGGGCAACGAGCTCCCATATGTCCTAATCAAGAGGGAATTGGCTGCCCCCATGCTTCACCTGCAGTTGGAAATCGAAGACAAGGAAAACTGGAAAGAACATTTGGAACAGGAGATTGTTACGTTTATTAACTACCTTTCGGCAATAGGGGAGAACCTGTCTCAGGATTTGGGAATCATCGCCGAGTGGAATATGAAACTGCGTCTTTCCGGAGGGGCCGCATCAATAACCCTTGCCGTTTTGGGGGAACATGTGAATAATACATACATTGCGGAACTCATTGAAGAATTTGGCCGGAAAGGCTTGACGTTGCTGGAGCAGACAGCAGAGGGGCAAACGCACATTTTGTCATTTGGAAGTCAGGTGAAACCCAATGTTCGTTGATGTAGCAAAGGTCTATGTCAAAGGAGGAGACGGCGGGAACGGCATCGTATCGTTCCGCCGTGAAAAATATGTCCCGGAAGGCGGGCCGGCCGGCGGTGACGGCGGTAAGGGAGGGGACGTGGTACTCGTTGT